>JAUXIB010000215.1 GCA_030621225.1 candidate division FCPU426 bacterium | reverse complement strand
CCGCAGACCAATATCAAGCGTCTGCTTGCCTATTCGTCAGTAGCCCAGGTCGGCTATATGCTGATCGGTTTTGTTAGTTGGGACATCCTCGGCCTGCGCGGCATCCTGGTTTACCTGGTCGCTTACCTGGTGATGAACATTGGCGCCTTCATGGTCGCAATATTGGTCTCCAACGCGCTCGGTTCAGACGAGATCAAGGACTATGCGGGGCTTTACAAGCGGTCGTTGGGCGCCTCGTTGCTAATGGCCTTCTTTCTGCTTTCCCTGGCCGGGATTCCGCCTACTGTGGGCTTCATCGCTAAGTTCTACATCTTTGGCGCGGCGATCAAGACCGGCTACCTCTGGCTGGCTATCGTTGGCGTGCTGAACAGCGTTGTTTCTCTCTACTATTACTATCGGATAGTGCATCAGATGTTCTTCTGCGAGCCAAAGAGCGAGACGAAGCTGGCCGTCAATCCTATTGCCGTCGTGGTACTGGCCGGCTGTATCATCCTGGTGATCGGACTTTGTTTGCTGCCGCAGGGGTTGATGGACGCTGCTGATTGGGGTGCTCGCCTGCAAATGCCCTGAGTTGTTTCCGTTGATTCCCGCGCCAGACATCCGCCGTTGTCTTCGGCCATGGCGGACAGGCAAACAAAAGTCTTTTACCACCAAGTCACCAAGACACCAAGAAAACCTTCACTGGGTTAACCCTTCGACAGGCTCAGGGCAGGCGGCATGTAGGGGCGTATTGCAATACGCCCCTACTCTTCGTTTTGAGGATAGCACTTGTTGGTCTTTAAAGGGATACCCGACAGCAAAACGATAGACACAAAGGAAAATCAAGGCACCAAGGCTCGCAGAGTCATCTTCTTGAGCATGTTCTCTTGGTGCCTCCTGTATCTTTGTGTCTCGCCGCGCCTTCAAATGTTCCGCAAAGACCAAAAATGCGCTCCTATTAGCGAAGAGCTACCGTTGCTGTTATCAAAAAAAGAAGTTCCTTGGTGTCTTGGTGACTTGGTGGTGAAGAGTTATTCCCTTTAGTTTTTTCATAAACGTAATTTTATGATAGGATATAGGTATGTATCCTGCGTCGCCGTTCGTCGCCACGTCATAAGCAACCATATCCAGAGGCGTGTTTGCTTGGGAGTTCACCGAGATAACAGGGGTCGAGGGGAGTTACAAGATGAAAAAATATTCACGCAGGGAGTTTGTAGGGAAGAGCGGAAAGTATGCGGTGGGTGTGGCGCTGGGGATACCACTTGTATGCAATACGCCCCTACGGGCTGGGGAGAAGATGGATAGTTGGCGCGATTACCGGGTCAGCGGACTGAAACCGATGATGGCGGTGGCCAGCAAGGGGACTCCGGAATCTAATCTCAACGCCGCGCTTAAAGCTATCGGTGGCTTGGGACAGTTCGTCAAAAAAGGGGAGAGGGTACTACTCAAGCCGAACATCGGCTGGGATCGTACGCCGCAGCAGGCCGCTAACACTGACCCCGAGCTGGTAGCGGAAATGGCGCGCCTGTGCCTTGCGGCAGGAGCGTCGGAAGTGCTGGTCACTGACGTTTCCTGCGACTGGGGGCCGAACTGTATGAAGACAAGCGGTATTCAGGCCGCGGCCGAGGCAGTGGGCGCCAAGGTCTTTGTGCCGCAGAATAGTGATTATCAGATGATTGATATCGGCGGCATAGTGGGGGAGTGGGAGACGCTTAAAGTGCTTTATCAAGTGGATCGAGTGATCAATATGCCAGTTTGCAAGCAGCACGGCGGTACCCAGGTGACCTTGAATATGAAAAACTGGTTGGGTATCGTACGCGGCAACCGTGGTAAGCTGCACGAACGTGGTATCCATCAGTCCATAGCGGATTTAGCGCAGGCCTACCGGCCCACCCTTTGTGTCCTCGACGCGACGCGTACGCTGATGAAAGGCGGGCCAAAGGGCGGTAATCTGAAAGACGTTGTTAAACGGGACATAATCGCCGTCGGCATTGACGACGTCGCGCTGGACGCCTATGGCACCGAGCTGATGGGTAAAAAGGCTGAGCAGATCGAGTATATCACCCTGGCCGCCAAGAAAGGCCTGGGGGAAATAGATTACAAGAAGCTGAAGCCGGTGATGGTGCGGGGGTGAAGGCGCGGCACACTGCCCGTTGTTAGTTGTTTGTCGTCTGTCATTCCTGCGAAAGCAGGAATCCAATTCGTGTTGGACACCCGCTTTCGCGGGTGTGACAAATCAACAACACTACTTCGGTTTTCGATTAAACAACGCAATAAGCAACCTCCGGTTGGTGGCGCCCACGGAGGGACGCCACTACTGTCGATTGAATATGGTATGCGTCAACTCATCCCCGGGCGTGAATTCCTCAGACAGAATGGCAAACGTGCCGATATGCCAACCCACTTGACAACAAGGCGTATTGTGTTATATTTGTAGAAAAAGGGGAACGGATAACTGATGATGCGTTTATTATTATCATATCTACTGCTAGCTATCAGCACTAACGTCGGCGCGGCATTCGTGTGGGACGCACCGCAGACAGTGGACAGCGATGCGGTTTTCATATCCGGGAAGGGATGGACATCCATAGCTTTAGCCTCTGACGGTAATCCCCATATTCTCTATTATCATGAGGACGACACTGGGGGTGGCGATTTAACTGAGGTTCGTTACGCTCACTGGGACGGGAGTAGTTGGCAGGTGGAGGTGATAGATTCGCATAATTATCATAACCCGCAGGGGTCGGCGAATGCCCTGCGCTTCAATGATCTGGGACATCCCTGTATGATTTATAGCAGTTATGATAGCGGTACGGATATAGCCAAATTGAAATACGCGGAGCACAACGGAGCAAGTTGGGACATACAAGAGGTTGATGTGGTGCCCGGAAAGACGGTGGTTTCGCCGTCTTTTGATTTTGACAGTTCCTGGTGGCCGCACATCAGTTATTGTGTTGCTCAGTTTACGGATATGGATCTGAAATACGCGAAATGGAACGGGGTGAGCTGGGAGGTCAGCTTTATAGACGGCAGCGCGGATAATCCAGGACGTGAGAATGAGATAGTACTTGATTCCTCGGATATTCCACACGTTTGTTATGTATGGGTGAATGGGAGTGATGGGTTTGACCGGAAGTTGTTTTATAGGAAATGGACGGGCGGCAGTTGGGATTCTCCGGTAACTATAGATAATGATTATGGTCCTATCGCTCATGCTATGATACTGGGCGAAGACGAAAATCCACGTATAGCTTATAGTGTCAATAATTCCAGTGACAAGGGAGAATTAAGATACGCGTATTATGACGGGGCAAGTTGGCATAACGAGTTGATATTCACTCAGCCGGGTTTTGCTCTCGGTTGGGGGCCGTGCGCTTTAGATTTGGTTATTTTAGATGGTAAGACATTTATTACGACTAATACTTCAACTGCTCCGCCTGATCAGGATCTGGAATACGTTTATTGGAACGGCACAAGTTGGGAAAGAGAGTATATTGATGAAGCTATAGACGGAGGCAGAAGTTCGTCAGTGGTGATCGGCGCTGATGATGTGATACATATAGCATATGATGATAGGATTAACAATTATTTAGTGTATATCAAAGAACTTACCCCGACACCTACAACTACCCCAACAGCGACCGTTACACCAACGTTGACCAATTCGGCAACTGTTACCTTTAGTTCTACAGTAACGCCCACCGTTCCATCGGTCACGCCAACGAGAACTGTAACTCCCACATTCACTTTCACTATGACGCCGGAACTTGAGGAGGTAGTCGTTTATCCCAATCCCTTCAACCCTGATAAAGCCTTCGGTGGCACATTGAAGTTCAAAGGCCTGCCCGACGGCGCAAAGGTGATGATATACACCGTATCCGGCGAGTTGGTGCGCGAACTTACTGAGGAAGGCGGCGCTGCTTACTGGGACGGCAAAAACAAAAGCGGAGCAATGGTATC
>JAUXIB010000249.1 GCA_030621225.1 candidate division FCPU426 bacterium | reverse complement strand
ATCGGATAACCCAACGACCCCGGCTCGTTTCAACTCGCCGATCTCGGTCAGTTCCTTTCCCTGCCGCCCTTTAGTGATCGCCGCGCCGGAATAAAAGTTGACGATCCCCTCCAGCTTGGCCTTGGCCAGCACGAAATCCATCATCCCCTCGTTGTCGATCGGCGGATTGGTGTTTGGCATACAGGCTACTGAAGTGACCCCGCCGGCCGCCGCGGCCATAGTACCGGAACGGATGGTTTCCTTATGCTCGTCGCCCGGCTCACGCAAGTGGACGTGCATATCGATCAGTCCGGGACAAACGATCATCCCCCTGGCATCTATGCTCGCCCCCTCTTTCACCGCCGCCTTGCCGCCCAGTCGCTTGATCTTCCCCGCCTCTACCAGCACGTCCAGCTTCTCCTGACGACCACTTGCCGGGTCAACAACCGTGCCGTTCTTTATTAATAGCTTTGTCATTTTGTCCTCCTTTTGCTCGCAGCCGGCCGCTTGACTTTATTCCCGCCTTCTTCTGTTTCGTCCTCAAGCTTACCACGCCTTTGGGCAAGCAAGTAGAGAACGGCCATGCGCACCGCTACCCCATTGGTGACCTGGTCAAGGATCACCGCCGATGGTCCGTCGGCCACACCGCTTGAAATTTCTATGCCCCGATTCATCGGCCCAGGGTGCATTACCATAATGCCGGGCTTGGCGCGTTGCAGCGTACGGTTATTGATCCCATAGATGCTGGCGTATTCTCGAATAGAGGGGAACAGTCCCCCCTGCTGTCTTTCCAACTGAATGCGCAGAATATAAGCGACATCCGCGTCCTTTAGCGCCTGATCCACGTCGTGGTACACCTTTACGCCCATCTCCTCGATCCGCGGCGGGATCAGCGTCGCCGGCCCCGCTACCGCCACTTCCATGCCCATCTTACGCATCCCCCAAATATTTGAGCGCGCTACGCGGCTATGGGTGATATCCCCAATAAAAGTAACCTTGAGCCCTTTTAGCTTACCTTTCTTCTCGCGGATGGTAAACATATCCAGCAAGCCCTGTGTCGGATGCTCGTGCACCCCATCACCGGCATTGATCACCGAGGCCTTGAGCGCACGGGCCAACATCGCCGGCGCCCCGGCGCAGGAATGGCGGATAACTACCATGTCAATGCTCATCGCCTCAATGTTCTGAGCCGTATCCACCAGTGTCTCGCCTTTTTTCAGGCTGGAGGCGCCGGAAGTAAAACTGACCACATCCGCGGATAACCGCTTAGCCGCTAACTCAAAAGACGTTCGCGTACGCGTGGACGGCTCGTGAAAAAAGTTAACCACGGTTACGCCGCGCAAGGCGGGAACCTTTTTCACCTGTCGCGTCCCTACCTCTTTAAACGATTCGGCCGTATCCAGGATCAACTTTATCTCTTCGGCATCCAGGTATTCCAGGCCGAGAAGATCCCTGTTTTTTAACATTATTTTTCTCCCTTTTCGTAGATAATTACCCCATCCTCGCCGTCAACCTCTTTGATCTTTACCTCCACCTCCTCCTTCAACGAGGTAGGAAGATGCTTGCCCACGTAATCCGCGCTGATCGGCAACTCCCGGTGTCCCCGATCCAACAGTACAGCCAGTTGGATAACCCTGGGACGACCATAGTCCATCAGGTGGTCCAGCGCCGCCCGGGCACTACGGCCGGTCATCAAAACATCATCCACCAATACCACTATCTTATCGTTGATATCAAAGGTCAGCTCACTGCCCTGCGTCGGCCGGGGCATCGGATTATCACCGACATCATCACGATAGAAAGAAATATCTACCGCGCCCAGCGGCAACTCTTTCCCCTCGATCTCCCCTATTTTCTCGGCTATACGCTTGGCCAAAACATCTCCCCGCTGGCGGACGCCAATGACCACTAGATCCTTTACGCCCCGATTGCGCTCGACCACCTCGTGCGCCAAACGGGTAACAGCGCGCGCCATCATCTCCGCGTCCATCACCTTGGCTTTCAGCTTACGTTTTTTTGACATTCATATCCTCCAAGTACAAAATGTAAACTCTTCCCTACTGGGCGGGGCAAGCCCCCGCCCCTACAAACAAACCGTTATGGCACACCTGCGGACTTATCTCGCCGTTGTAGGGGCGCGATTCATCGCGCCCAGGGTTCAATGAATTGAACCCCTACATAGCAAAGGTGGATGTCATCGTGGTAAATGCCGTTATCCCAAAGAGCCGTTAGCGTCGTGTCGTCGTGGTGAGTGCCGTTATCCAAAGTCTTTCCTCTGTGATCTCTGTGGCTCCCTGCCTTTAGCCGTTATCAAAAAACAAAAACCCCTTCCGGCGTGGCCAGAAGGGGTGATAGCATCTCCCTGAATCCCCGTCTTCTTTCGCGCTTAACCGATCAGTCACGGCAAGCTTCAAACGAGGCAAACCTTTTCTGGCCACGCAGAACCAATTTAAAAGGCTCAGGAAGGATACCAACTCCCGTCGGAGATGTCAACCGCCAAATCACTCATTATTGGAAATGGGAAAAGAGATGATGCCCCTCCTGCAGGACCAAGGAAGCACGAAAAACAGCTCTTCACCACCAAGGCACCAAGTCACCAAGAAAAATTTCCTTGGTTAACGGCGAGACTACTCTTCGATGGGAGGGGAGCACTTGTTAGTCTTGGCAGGAACGCTTGAAGGCAAACGGTAGGCACGAAGGAAAACAGAGGCACTAAGGAGTAGAACACATAAACCACGCTTTTTTGCACTTCGAAATTCAGAACTCATAATTCATAATTCCTTTGTGCCTCTTGTACCTTTGTGCCTCGCCTCACCCTCAAGCATTCCGCAAAGACCAAAAATGCTTCCCTGTTAACGAAGAACTACCGTTGTCGTTATCCAAAAAAGCCGTTCCTTAGTGTCTTGGTGACTTGGTGGTAAAAGACTTTCGTTTTTTTGAAAGGGGATCATGATGTCTATTCCGTTCCCTCAAAT
>JAUXIB010000164.1 GCA_030621225.1 candidate division FCPU426 bacterium | reverse complement strand
AAGATCCCTTGACAGTTGAATGACCATATGGTAATATATATTACCATATGGTAATAATAGTTACCATAAAGGGATAATTGGTATTATGTTATTAAACAATCCTCTAGACAGTATCTTAGGGCAATCTTCCAAGGTTAAGATGCTCAGGTTCCTGACCAGAACGGGAGCGGAGCTAAATGGCCGGGAGATCGCCAAGGCATTGGGGCTT
Source organism: candidate division FCPU426 bacterium (assembly GCA_030621225.1). Lineage (GTDB taxonomy): Bacteria > Oederibacteriota > JAUXIB01 > JAUXIB01 > JAUXIB01 > JAUXIB01. The sequence continues at coordinate 5,519 of JAUXIB010000164.1, read as the reverse complement.
TCCCATGTCAAGTGCCACACGGCTTTGCAGGAGTTTGCCGGACACGGGCTTGTGACGATGCGGCGGGTGGGAAAGTCAATTCTCTATAAACTTAACGAAGATAATTTGTTGTCTCGTGAGGTGATAAGGCCCTTGTTTGAAAAGGAGCAGGGATTGCCCGGAAAGGTAGCTGAGAAAATCTTAGATGAATTTACCGGCGAGAGGCCGCTCAGCATTATCCTTTTTGGCAGTATGGCCCGTGGTGGGGCCAGGCAGGACAGCGATATCGATATACTGGTCGTAGTCCGCGATGGGGGGGAGGCGCAAAAGGCGGAGGAAATATTGGCCAAGGCTTCGGTTAAGGTGGCGAAAGAGCTGGGCAACCAGCTTAATCCGTTGGTAAGAGATAAGAAGTCACTGCGGCTGGAAGTCAAAAAGCAGAGCGGTGTGTATGCCGAGATAGCGAAATCTGGAAAAAGGTTATATGGGAAATCAATTGGGGAGTTGTTTAGCAATGCCTGCTAAGAAGATAAAGATAGCCAGAATAGACAAGGGAAGATACCGCACGTTTTGGAAGAAAGCTGTGGAGCTGAGAGAGGAGGTTCGTCAGGGTATGGCAAGCGAGAGGTGGAATGCCGCGGCCTTGAATGCCATACATGCAGGTATCTGCGCGAATGATGCCCTCCTCGTTTACTTGCACGGACAAAGGAGTAAAAGCCCAAAGCACGAAGACGCGGTTAAACTGCTTGTTGAATTGGTCAAGCAAGCGGCAGCAGAGACCAATAGCAGACATCTGCAGCGACTCCTAGGCATGAAGAATGCGGTTGAATACGAGGATAGACTGTTCACAGGCTCTGAGGCTGCGGTATTAACAAAACATATGGAGAGGTTTTTGGAATGGGTTGAATCTCTATTGCTTTGAAAGGTTTCAGCTTTATCATGGCCGGAAAACGAGATAAAGACAAACTGGGACGGCGGGGAGAGCAGTTAGCGGCGGCGCTGCTGTTGTTCAAGCTCTATCGTTTGCGCTGTCGCAATTATTATCGCGCGCGCTGCGGGGAGCTGGATATTGTCGCGGAAAAGGGGGGCTGTCTGGTATTTGTAGAGGTGAAGACCAGGCGCAGCGGCAGCTATGGCCACCCCGGGCTGGCCGTCGACTGGCGGAAACGGCGCCGGCTTTACAAGACGGCCAGGATGTATCTGGCGGAGTACGGGCTTTATGGCCGGGACTGTCGTTTTGATGTTATCTTGGTGGATTTCTCGCGTGGTTTGTTGTTGCCGCGTATCCAACATATCGTGAACGCTTTCTCGGTGGGCGGGCTGGGGGAGCCATGGGAGATCAGCGTTAATAAGAACGACCCCTGAATCCTAGTTTCGTAGCTCGTAGCTAGTAGCTCGTAGCTCGAGGTTTGGTAAGGCAGGAAGGAAGTAAAAATGATGACTGTAGACAAGAAAAACCTGTCTGGCCTGATGCGGCGGGAGCTGCCGGCGAAGGTCTACCGTTTGCTTAAAACCGTAGGCGCTGAAGGCAAAAAGTCCGGACTGCCGGTTTACCTGGTCGGCGGCATGGTGCGTGATCTATTGCTGAAGGTTGAGCACGATTTCGATATAGATATCGTGGTAGAGGGAAACGGCGTAACCTTTGCGAAGTATTTGGGGGAACGTTTGTCCTGCAAGGTGGTATCCCATAGCCGCTTCGGCACGGCCACTCTCTTTTCACAGGAATTTGGGCGTATTGATCTGGCCACGGCGCGTGAAGAGTATTACAGTTCTCCGGCGGCTCTGCCCCAGGTATCTCCCAGCGGCATAGAGTACGACCTTAACCGCCGGGACTTCAGCATTAATTCTATGGCTGTCCGCTTGGACGGCAAAGGGTTTGGTTGCCTGTATGATCATTTCGGCGGCCAAGGCGACCTTAAAGCGGGAATTATCCGCAGCCTATATGAGAATAGTTTCGTAGATGATCCGACCAGGATATTCCGGGCGATACGTTTCCAGGGGCGTTTTGCTTTCCGCCTGGAGCGGGCCACCGGGCGCCAGATACGAAACACCATTTCGCTTATCAAGCAGGGCCTGGTGCCTCTAGCGCGGATCGGGGATGAGCTGTTGCGTTTGTTGTCCGAAGACGATCCGCGCCGGGCGCTGGGGCGCTTGCACGCGCTGGGCGCGCTGGAGCTGGTCGATGCCGCTTTGTGCTCCGGTCCTGTTAGCCAGAGGATGTTCGGACGGATCATCAAGCTTTTTGCTTCTCGCACCGTTTCCCGCTGTGAGCCGGCGGATCGCGCCGCCATATTTTTTATGGCCCTGGCGCGGCGGATGAAAACGCGGCAGACAGAGAAACTGTTGGCGAGCTTGCGCTATAGAAAAACCTTCGTTCGCGCTGTTTTGCAGGGGAGGGGCAATGAGTTAAAGGTGATCAAAAAACTGTCCGCTGGTCGTGAGCCGCGGCCGTCGGCGTTGGTTCGCTTGCTGGATGGTTTATCCCTGGAATGCCTGTTCTATTTCATGGCCTGTACTACGGATAAGCAGGTCGTTCGCCGCTTGACTAGTTATTTACTTGATCTACGTGACGTGAAACCGGCCTGCAACGGCGGCGATTTAAATAAGCTGGGCTTAAAGCCGGGCCCACTGTATGATAGAATACTATCGGAGCTCCGCGACGGGCTGCTTGATGGTAAATTGGGCGGCAAGAAGCAGGAAATAGAGTATGTAACAGAGAGATATCTATAAGTTGTTGCTCGTTGCTGGTTGCTAGTTGCTCGAAAGACAAGCTGTAATATTAAGAGGTTGGCGATGAGAATTAAGATAAAGGATTTCAGGGATTTAGAGGTATGGCAAAAAGGAATGGAGATCGTTGGTGACATATATAAGATTGGCAAGAAATATCCGAAGGAAGAAATATATAATTTGAAAACCCACTCGTGTAAAACGGCAATATCTATTCCTTCTAACATTGCTGAAGGTTTCAATAGGCATAAAAATCGGGAATATGCCAGGTTTTTGTATATATCATTGGGTTCGTGTGCGGAATTAGAAACACAAGTAGAGATAGCGTTCAGACAGGAGTATATCACCGAGAGTGATAAAACGGAGATATTGGACAAAATCAACCACGAATCCCGTATGCTCAGCAAGCTTATAGAAAGGCTTCGTGCTGATATTTAGCGAGCAACGAGCATCGAGCAACTAGCAACGGTTTAGGTGCAAAATTATGTGCGGCATAGCAGGCTTTGTAAATGTATCTCACAAGCGTAAGTTCGGCGAGGATGAACTTCTGGCGATGTTGCGCCAGTTGGAGCATCGCGGCCCGGACGACTGGGGGTATTTTTGCGAACGCTCCGCTGGCCTGGGCAACAGGCGCTTAAAGGTCATCGACCCCGCCGCGGAGAGCACGCTGCATTATAATGAGCGTGGTGATGTGCGCTTGAGTTTCAACGGGGAGATATATAATCACCGGCGCTTGCGCGAAGAACTGCGGGCGGCCGGTCATCGTTTTAGCGGCGAGACCGATAGCGAGGTCGTCGTGCACCTTTACGAGGAAATGGGGCCGGCCTGCCTGGATAAGCTCCAGGGGATGTTCGCCCTGGCTATTTGGGACGCTTCCATGAAAAGTCTTTTTTTGGCGCGTGACAGGCTGGGTATCAAAGGCCTGTACTACTATTATCAGGACGGCCTTTTCCTCTTTGCTTCGGAATTAAAGTCCCTGTTGCGCGTGCCGGGACTCCCCCTGCAGCTACGGACGGCCTCTCTGCCTTATCTGTTCTCACTGCAATATATTCCTTCGCCGCATACTCCAATGCGGCAAGTGCGTAAACTTCCCCCTGGTCATTACCTGCTGCTGCAGCAGGGGAAGATGCGCCTGGAGCGTTATTGGCAGGTGCCGAAAAACACCGCTTCGCTGGCGGAAGAATTCTCCCTGGAGGGAGCCGCGGAGAGGACACGCGGTTTGTTGAGCCGCGCGGTGCGGGATCGTTTGATGTCCGACGTACCGCTGGGAGCTTTTCTTTCCGGCGGATTGGACTCCTCGCTGGTGGTGGCTTTAATGAGCCAAATGGTGCCGGGGCGGATAAAGAGCTTTGCGGTAGGCTTCCAGCGTGGTGGGCGTTACAACGAGTTCAAGCAGGCCCGGCGGGTGGCCGAGCTATTTGATTGCGATCACCGGGAACTGGTTATCAATCCAGCCGGCTTGCCCGACGTGATCCCGCGCATGGTCTATTATCTTGACGAACCTTGCGCTGATCCCGCTGCTTTGCCCACTTTTTTATTATCGCTTTTCGCCAGGCGACAGGTAACGGTAGCCCTTACCGGGGAAGGGGCGGATGAGCTTTTTGCCGGTTACCGGCGTTACCGTTATGATCTGTTGGCACCCGCTTACCAAAGATTGCCCGCTTGGTTGCGGCAGTGGTTCAAGGGGTTATTGAGCGGCGGGCGTCGCCGCCGTTGGCAGCAGGCGGTCGGCGCGCTGGAACTGGGTTATGGGCCGGAGCGTTATCTGGCCTGGGCGAAGATGCTTAGCCGGGAAACACTGGAACAGCTCTTTACCGATCCTCGTCTGATGGAAACAGACGATGTTGCTGATTGGTTCAGGCCGTTCTTCGAGAATCACAGCCCGGATCCGTCCGGGTCGCCGGGATTGAACGAGGCCGAAGCGGCAGAGACGTTTACCCAGCAGAGCCTGCGGGCGGACCTGTGCAGTTGGCTGCCGGACGACCTGCTGCTCAAGGTGGATCGTATGAGTATGGCCGCTTCCCTGGAAGCGCGGGTACCGTATCTGGATCATCGCCTGGTGCAGGAAGTAGCTGCCTGGCCGGCGCATCTAAAAGTAAACCGGCGCCAGGGGAAACTGGTGTTGAGGAAGGCGGCCGAGCCGCTTTTGCCGCGCTGGGTGATCGAAAGGCCCAAGCATGGTTTAGATGTGCCGCTGGCCGCGTGGCTGCGCAAGGAACTAAAACCGATGATGCTCGATCTGCTCTCGTCGCAGGGGTTAAAAGACGTGGGGATCTTTGACGCGCGGTTTACTTCAGCTATGGTTGATGACCATCTCGCGGGACGTGCTGATCACTCCTTGCCTATCTGGGGACTGATGGTCTTTGAGTTATGGCGGAGGGAATTCTTGTAGGTCAAACGTCTGAATGCCAAACGTTGGGGAATTCAAAATTAAAAAAAGTAAGGCAAGTTAAGAATTCAAAATTCAAAAGTCAAAATACGCAACTAGTCCTTCGACGCACGTTGCTTGCTTTCGCCTTCGTCAAGGGCTATGGCGGACAGGCAGAGGAACGACTTTATCCACAGATTTCACAGATTACACAGATTGTTCTTTTGATGACGACGAGAGAATTCTTTGCTAGTAGGGGAGCATTCTTGGTTTTGATGGTTTGAAGTTGGGGTTGGACATAAAAATTACACGGATTACGAAGAAATGATGGTGATGGAATCGGTGTAATTGGACTTTTTAGTAATCGGGTTTGCGTGTTTTGTGAGCGAGTTTTTTGATAATTTTGAATGTCTATCCAAATCCACCGACTTTAGTCGGTGGTGGG
>JAUXIB010000258.1 GCA_030621225.1 candidate division FCPU426 bacterium | reverse complement strand
TTGTGGATTTGCGACATCTGAAGCCTCCCTTTTTAGCTTCAGAGTACAGCATTTTGAGGGTTCACTTTTGAACTGAAAATCGGTTGAAAAATGGTTCACTTTTGAATTGCAACTGACATCGTCTACTGTTTCTCTTGACATATCGTCCTAAAGATGTGATAATCCCCGTTTGTGAAGAGGGCACGGAAAAACTAAAAAGGAGTTAGTAATGGCGATCAAAGTAGGCGTGAACGGCTTTGGCCGTATTGGCAGGATCTTCTACCGTTGCGTGAAAGACGACAAGGACATCGAGATCGTGGCGGTCAACGATATTGGCGCGCCGTCTACCATGGCACACTTGCTGAAGTATGACTCAATACACGGCATTTTGGATGAGGACGTCAAGCTGGAGGGTGAGGATACCCTGGTAGTTGGCGAACGGAAGATAAAGATCCTCAAGGAACGTGACCCGGCGGCCCTGCCCTGGGGAGATCTGGGCGTGGAGTACGTGGTTGAGTCTACCGGTTTGTTTACCAAGCGCGCGGACGCGGAAAAGCACCTCAAGGCCGGCGCCAAAAAGGTGATCATCTCCGCTCCGGCCAAGGAAGAGGACCTGACCGTTGTGCTGGGTGTCAACGAAGATAAGTATGACGCCGCCAAGCACAATATTGTCTCAAACGCGTCCTGTACCACCAATTGCATCGCACCGCTGGTGAAGGTGCTGAACGACAAGTGGGGTATGGTCAAGGGGTTGATGACCACCATACATTCTTATACCAACGACCAGCGGATCTTGGATTTCGATCACAAGGACCTGCGCCGGGCCAGGGCCGCGGCGATGTCGATGATCCCGACCACGACTGGCGCGGCCAAGGCGGTAGGTCTGGTTTTGCCGGAACTGAAGGGAAAACTGGACGGGCTGGCGATCCGGGTGCCTACGCCCAACGTTTCGATGGTCGACCTGGTGGCCGAGCTTAAAGGTACGCCTAGCAAGGATGAGATCATCGCCGCCTTTGATGAGGCGGCTAAGCAGAACAGCTATTTGAAGGTCAACAAAGAGCCCCTGGTGTCGATCGATTTTAACGGCAACCGTGCCTCCAGCACATTTGAAGCTGGGAGCGTTTACGTGCTTGAGAACATGGTTAAGGTGATGTCTTGGTATGATAACGAGAGCGGATACTCAGCGCGTCTGGGTGATCTGATCAAGTTTATGGCTTCAAAATAAATCCGCGCGAATCGCGGATTTATCTGGTTGGGTATTTTGCGGGAGCGGAAGAAAGAACCAAATGACGGTAACCACGCGCGAAGAGCGTGGTGAGATTTTTTCTCCGTCGAGCGTAGATACCCACGGGCAAGCTCGTGGCACTTTGGCACATTGCATTTACCCGTGGTTATCTACCTTTTTTACAAGCTGCGCTTGACCTGAATCCTTCGGATTTAGAATGCGGCGTTGATTCTTTTGCTGTATGCTATCGTGACTCTATATTCCAGGGGGCACGGCTTGCCGCGCCCTAACTAATCGCCGTCGCCCCCGCGCCTGTCTGCCGGTAGGCAGACGCGGGGGGGACTTAAGGCGGCGATTAGATGTTAGGGTTGCAGAGGAGAAAAAATGATCAAACTAATGGTAGAAGACCTCGAGCTTAAGGGCAAGCGCATACTCATGCGTGTTGATTTCAATGTGCCGCAGGATGATAACTGTGAGATAACTGACGATACGCGTATTCGGGCCGCCTTGCCTACTATTAAGTATATTCTGAAGCGAGAGGGCAGACTTATTCTGATGAGCCATCTTGGGCGGCCTAAGGGGAAGGTTGTAGATAAGTTAAAGTTGGATCCCGTAGCCAAAAAAATATCCGAGCTTTTGGGGAGAGAAGTTAAAAAGTTGGACCGTTGCGTAGGTCCGGAAGTTGAGGCGATTGCCAAGGGGTTGGCAGAAGGCGATGTTATACTTTTGGAAAATCTGCGCTTCCACGCTGAAGAAGAAGCCAACGATGAGAACTTTTCCCGTCAGCTCGCTAATCTTGGCGAACTTTATGTAAATGATGCTTTCGGTACTGCGCATCGCGCGCACGCTTCTACGGTCGGCGTGACGAAATTTTTACATAGTTGTGCCGCCGGATATTTGATGGAAAAGGAATTGAGCTATCTTGATAAGTTGATCGCTGATCCGGAGAAGCCTTTCGTGGGGATCCTTGGCGGCGCGAAGATATCTGGCAAGATAGAGGTGATCCAGAACCTGCTGGATGTCGTTAACAAGTTAATCATTGGTGGCGCGATGGCTTACACCTTTTTTCGCTCGCAGGGAGCGAGTGTGGGCGACTCCTTATTGGAAGAGGACCTGTTAGATGTGGCGCATGGGATAATGGAGAGCGCGGAGGCGAAGGGCGTGCCGCTGATCCTGCCGATAGATACCGTGATCGCTCAGGAGTTAAAGGCGGGGGTAGAGACCGACGTGGTGATGAAAGGCCATATCCCCGAGGGCTGGCAGGGGCTGGATATCGGGCCGCAGAGTGTTGATATGATTAAGCACGAGTTGCAGACAGCGCGCACTGTTTTTTGGAACGGTCCGCTGGGAGCTTTTGAGGTGCCGCCATTCGATAATGGGACCAATGAAGTGGCGAAAGTGCTTGCTGCCAGTGATATGACTACGATTATCGGCGGCGGGGATTCCGTGGCAGCGATTACCAAGCTTGGGTTACAGGATGACGTAACCCACATTTGTACCGGCGGCGGGGCTTCGCTGGAATTTTTGGAGGGGAAGAAGTTACCGGGGGTGGAGGCGTT
>JAUXIB010000188.1 GCA_030621225.1 candidate division FCPU426 bacterium | reverse complement strand
CAACCATTTTATCACACCTGTCTTTGCTTGTCACACCCGCGAAGGCGGGTGTCCAGTTGGACTTTGGAGGAAATGGGTTTTTGCGTGTGCACAGATCCCCCGCTCCACTGAATGATTACTAATTATCTGTAAATTTACTTGACACCATTTTGAGAAAGTATGTGTTATACTTTGGGCATGCCTGATATTTGCAATTATTCGTTTTGACAAGGGTTATGCAGCTGCTATAATCCTTGTTATTTTGTTTATTGTGTGGTAATATATTATAGGACGTGTGAGGAAACGCTGCGGGGCAGGCGGCACAAAGGAGGAGCGGAAAAATGGGCACTTGCGTATTCTTTAAAGACGAGGAGAAGTATCAGGGCAATTACGTTGCCAAGACATCTTTTGGAACGGAAGAAGTAATTGCTTCGGGGGAGAGTCTTGAGAGTGTGTATAGGGAGGCATCAGCAAAGGGGGTTGATAATCCAGTAGTGTTCTTTATTGCTCCGGATGGAGTGTCTCACGTATACTAGGTGACTATGCCAATTAGAGACGAAGCTCTTCGCAAGGTAAGTGGGCTTTATTACCATGCGTTCGTTCCTATTACAATCACAAATCCTGCCAATGATAAGTTTATCCATACATACGGCATGCTTGACACAGGAGCAAGTTGCTGCAATATTCCGGCAGCTATGGCTCGTAGGTTGGGCCATAATGTTGAGAAGGGCAAAGAGAACATCACTCTCGGTGCCGGGGGAGATACTGTAGGGTATCTACACACGGCAAAGATTGAAATGATGCACCCTACTACTTTTAAGTGCTTTCACACTATATCGGCATGTCTTATTGACTGTCCGGTTGGTCTCCCGCATGTCTTGCTGGGAGTTTCTGCATTTATGGCGGACTATAAGTTGATTATGGATTATCCTAAAGGGAAGTTCTCTTTGATGAAGGAAGGATAGGTGTTTCTTGGCGAAGCAGAATAAATCCTCTGGCATAGTCAACGGCGGCAAGGAGGCAAACAAAGTAGCTTTCCTCGCGTTGCTTGACCGCAGCGTTAAACCAACTCGCTCAAAAGGTGCTGGAAAAGCGAAAACGAACTACGATTAACCTACTTGAACACCTTATCGGACAACTCCACCCCCAGCGGCTTAAAGCGCGCCAAAAACTGCGGTCGGATCCCCGTAGCGATCATTTTCCCTTCCACCTTTTCGCCTTTGTAACTCTTGACCTCGTAGTTGAAGATATCCTGCATGGATATGACGTCACCGGAAAGGCCGGTGATCTCCGCCAACTGGACCACCTTACGTGAACCGTCCTTCATCCGCGAGGTGTGCACCAGCAGATTGATCGCGGAAGATATCTGTTCGCGGATGGCACGTGAGGGCAGTTTGATGCCGCTCATCATTACCATCGTTTCCAGACGCAGGAGCATATCACGGGCGGAATTAGCGTGTCCTGTAGTTAATGATCCGTCATGACCGGTATTCATCGCCTGCAGCATGTCCAGGGCCTCGCCGCCTCGGCATTCGCCGATCACGATGCGATCCGGGCGCATACGTAATGAGTTGCGTACCAGATCGCGGATAGTTATCTCGCCGCGGCCCTCAATATTGGCAGGTCTGGCCTCCAGGGTGACAACGTGTTTCTGAGGGAGATTGAGCTCGGCGGAGTCCTCGATGGTGATGATGCGTTCGTGGGATGGAATGAACGCGGATATAACGTTGAGCAGGGTTGTCTTCCCTGAACCGGTGCCGCCGGAGATGAAAATGTTGATCCGTGCTTTGACGCAGGCGCGCAAGAAATCAGCCATTTCGGGGGAAAGGCTGCCCAGGCGAACCAGGTTTTCTATGGTCAATCGTTCAGTTGAAAATTTACGAATGGTAAGTATCGGTCCGTTAAGTGAGAGGGGCGGGATTATGGCATTTACTCGGCTGCCGTCTGGTAGGCGAGCATCGACGTAAGGTGAGGCTTCATCCAGGCGGCGCCCCAGTGGGGCAATGATGCGCTCAATGGTTGTGCGGAGTTGGTTGGTGGTGACAAAACGGCAATCGGTGGAAGTTATCTTTCCTTTACGCTCTATGTAGATGGGGTCCAGGCCGTTGACCATTATTTCGGTGATCGCTTCATCGCTTAGAAGTTCCTCTAGTGGACCGAGTCCCAGGGTTTCGCTGATTATTTCCTCTATCAAGCGGCCACGGGATGTTCTATCCAGTTGTTTGTCTCCTTCTTCGGAGATCAGTTTTTCTACCGCGCGTTTGATATCGGCACGTAGGCGTGCGGCTTTGGTTTTATCTCCGCGCAGGTCCAGTTCCAGGCGCCGAGCATCTACCTCTGAAAGCAGACGGCTATGTACGCGTGCTTTTAATTCATTCAGGATATCGTCCGTGCCGGGTGGTTCGGACTGCTGGGTTTTACCGGCGGCTGGCGTTGCCGCTTGCTTATGACGTCGCGGAACGTTCGGCACAATGGTGGCGATGATCTTGTCGGCCAATTCTCCCGCGCAACGGGCATAGGCGCTGCGCGGAAAAACCAGGCAGATGGGACGGGCTTTCGCTGCTGATTCCGCCCAGCCCGATTCGTCCCAGGGGAGGACGGCAAGTGCTTGTTTTTCGTTTAGGCCGTCCCATTTGCCGGGAAGTTTTCTGGCCTGTGGGTCATCCTGGATCACCGGGTGAAAGAAGGCCCGTGAAAACCGTAGTTTCTCCAATGATCGTTGAAAGGCAGTCAAACGTCCGCGGGAGAGCAAATCGTTGCGCAGGACAAGCAAGGCATAATTTGACGCGTCAAGTGCTGATACGGTCAAGTCGTCCAGCTCGGGACCCGCGTCTAAAATAATAAAATCGTAAAGGGTGGCAAGGGATTTGACCGCTGCGATCACTTCCTCTGTTGGCGCTGGATTTGCCGGATGTTCCGGTGATGAGAGCGGCAGAAGGTCGAATCCCTGAGTTGCCGTCAGGTATCCTTCTAGTAAAGCGGCAGAGGTCTTATGACGCAAGCGGGAAAGGTCATCCAGCGATCTTTTTGTGCTGACGTTTAAGAGAATGAGTGGATCATGACGTCCCGGGCGGTGGAAATCAACCAGGGCGACTTTTTTGTTTTTGAGTCCCAGGAGGACTGCCAGATTTATGGCGGCGGTAGTCACTCCCGACGCGCCCCGCGGGCTGAGTATAGTTATGATTTGACCGCTTTTGGTCATTTTGATCCCCCATAAAACAAATCTTGGCGAAATGGTAGCAATTGTCGTTAGGCAATGCAAGCTATTTATTCGTAGTTCGTAGTTCGGAGTATGTAGGATGTTGTTGTTTGTGCGGGGGACAGTGGTCGGGGGCCGGGGGACAGTGGTCGGTGAAACAATCGTCGAACCCTTCGACTCATTTTATTCGCTCAGGGCTGGCTGTCGAAGGTCGAACGTCAAACGTCATAGGCGACGTTAGACATTAGACGTGCGACATTGGACGGGAATGATGCAAGACGCTGTACGGAACTGGTCCCGAGTCCCACTGCCGGTGGATCCAATCCAAAGGATAATTCTCCTTGCAAAATTGCTCTCAGGGGGCTATGATGCTGTTTCTCTTCCTATTTGGATTTGTCAAAAACCACGGAGGTGTAATGAAAGAGCTGCAACTGTCGGTCGTCTGTCGAAAGATGATGGATGTGGTTGAGCGGATGCCTGAGCAGATAGAAGAGGCGGCCGCCTTGGCGGAGGCGGCAAAGCTTCCCGTGTCATTGAAGAAGGCGCCGGCTATTGTTCTGGCAGGCATGGGTGGTTCGGCTATTGGCGGGGATATTATCTGGGGTTGTTTTCAGGACAAGATGAAATCTTCTTTTGTCGTCAATCGAAATTATGATTTGCCAGCTTATCTTAAACGGGGTGATCTTTTCCTGGCAAGTTCATATTCCGGCAACACCGAAGAGACGCTTTCTGCTTTTGCTGAGGCTCGGCGCCGCAAGATGAAGATCCTTGTGGTTAGCGGTGGGGGCAAGCTGGGTGCGGCGGCAAAGCGTTACAAGTTGCCCTGGTTGAAGGTACTGCCCGGTTACCAGCCGCGTGCCGCTCTGGCCTATCTCACTATCGGTCCGTTGGTACTGTTATCGCGCTTGGGATATCTCCCGGCCGTTGCCGGGGACATTAAGGAAGGTATATCACTGCTGAGTGCGATGCGGCGGGAGTTCTCAGATCCGGGGCTCAAGTCACTGCCGGTGAGTCTGGCGGAAAACTGGCATGGCAGGAACGTTGTTATTTGTGGCAGTGAGCCGCTGACCAAGGCCCTGGCCAGGCGTTGGAAGGGTCAGATAAATGAGAATGCTAAAACGCCGGCTTTTTATAATGTGTTGCCCGAACTTGATCACAATGAGATCGTAGGCTGGGAAGCACAGGCGGAACTATCCAGAAAGACGGTGGTGGTCTTTTTGCGCGATGCTGCTGATCACCCTCAAGTAAAAAAGCGTATCGATTTTACCGCGAGTTTGATCAGAGGGCAGGTGGGGCAGGTGGAGGAGGTATATTCCCGGGGGAAGAGCAATCTAGCGCGCGCGCTTTCTCTAATATTTGCCGGGGATCTTGCTTCGGTCTATTTAGCGGAGTTAAATGGGGTTGATCCCGCGCCGGTGAGGATCATTGAAAATCTGAAGAAACTGCTGGCGGGAAAATAGTTCGTGGTTCGGGGGAGAGGAAGTAAAAATTCAAAATTAAAAAGGAAAAAGGTGGGTGGGGGTC
>JAUXIB010000207.1 GCA_030621225.1 candidate division FCPU426 bacterium | reverse complement strand
GTTCACCGCAGTTTTCAAAACCAAATCTTTGTCGTGCGAATCACAGCCAGTCATGCTAACATTGTCCATAGTCGGTTGTTCCTTTCGCGGTTTAATGATTTGAAGCGTACGTTCTTCCGTCTGTACCTTCTTACCATCAATTCCCGCGTTGAGCAACCGGCCTTTTTTTCATGGTAACTTGGTGGTGAAGAGCTGTTTTTGGTGCTTCCTTGGTCCTGCGGGGGGTCACGATGTCCCTTCCTATTTTTCAAGGCGCGGCCATAACAGATTGGCATGTGAGTCTAATATATAGTATGATGTTAAAGAAATGAGCTTAAAAAACAAACTTCTGGTGAAAAAGAAAATTGGCGTGATCGGCTTGGGCAATATGGGAACGGCGCTTGTCGCCGGTATCTTGGCTGGGAAACTTATGCCTATCCGGAACGTCTTCGGCTGCGATGCGGACGCGAAAGCGCGCGGCAGGGCCAGACGTAGATTCGGGATAAAGGTGTTTGCTGACGCTGTAGAGGTGGTTAGCATGTGCGATGTTATTCTGTTGGCAGTGAAGCCGCAGGGATTCGATAGTCTTGCCGCCGCCCTGCGCGGCAAGCTCCCAGCGCGCGCCCTGGTTATATCGATCATGGCCGGGGTGCCTAGTGCGGTGATAAGCAGCAAGCTGGGTGGCGGTTTGCGTATAGTCCGGGCGATGCCGAACGCCCCGGCTCTTTTGGGCGCGGGGATGACCGCCTATAGTCGCGGTCGTAAGGCAGCGAAAAAGGATGCCGCCCTCGCCGGTGATATCTTTAACGCCGTCGGTAGGACTATTGAAGTAAAGGAGCCCCTGATGGATCTGGTTACCGGTCTTTCGGGTAGTGGCCCCGCCTATTTCTTTTTGATGATCGAGGCACTGGCTGCTGCGGGGGTTGGCCTGGGATTAAAACGTGCCGCGGCGGAGCTATTAGCCGCGCAGACCGCGCTGGGAGCGGCGAAAATGGTAGCCGAAAAAGGAGCGAATCCTGCCGCCTTACGTGCCAGGGTGACTTCTCGAGGAGGCACTACCCAGGCCGGGTTGGAAGTATTGGCCAAGGGTGACTTCAAGCGGCTTATTCACGACACCGTAAAAGCAGCGACGCGGCGGGCAAAAGAATTGGGGAGAGAAATAAAATGACCCTATCTTTGGTGATCGCTTCGGCGATATTGCATTTACTATATTACTGTTTTGCGCTTTTTTACCTGCTTCTTTTTATGCGCTACCTGCTGAATTTTTTGCCATTACATCTGAATCTTGTTCGCCGATTTCTTTTTAGAGCTACCGAGCCGTTCCTTAGTTATTTCAGAAGGTTGGTCTGTTGGCGTTGGCGGCGGCACGACTTTACCCCACTGCTGGCTGTGATAGTTCTGGTATCCTTCCAGCAGACGGCGCTCAAATGCCTGATCTTTGTTTTGTTAAAGGCGAGGGGCGCGTGGCTGGGGTAGCGAGTTGGTCGCGGGTTTCGTATCATACCGGACACGCGACGCAAGACGCGCGACGCGAGACAGGAAACACCGTGAAAATCAAGGTTAAGGTAAAACCACGCAGCTCTCGTCCGGGAGTGGAGAAGACCGGGGAGGGTCTTCTGGTTGTAAAGGTGAAAGCGGCTCCAGTGGCAGGCAAAGCGAACGCGGAAGTTTGTAAGCTGCTTGCTGATCATTTTGGGGTTGCCAAAAGCTCTGTTGGAGTAGTCAAAGGTGGAAAAAGCCGCGATAAGGTGGTGGAGATAAGCGGAAAGTAAGTTGGCATATCATGCGCATGCAGTGTGTAGTATGGTGGAATCCTGTTCGCTATACGCTGTACACTGTACGCGGTACTAATTGGCATAGGAGAAACGAATGTCCGACACATTAAAACATTTGCACGATGCGGTTGAATACGTCAAAAGTCACGAGCCGTCCCAGCCCAAGATAGCCATCATCCTGGGCACAGGCTTGGGAGGATTGGCTGAGAGGATAGAGAAAGCGCACGAGTTGAATTACAAGGACATCCCGCATTTTCCCTTGTCTACCCTGGAGCATCATGAGGGGAAGCTCATCTTTGGTAAGCTGGCCGGCAAAGATATTGTAGCTATGCAGGGGCGTTTTCACCGTTACGAGGGCTACTCTCTGCAGCAGGTCACTTTCCCAGTGCGGGTGTTGAACGCCATCGGCGGGGAGACGCTGCTGGTTTCCAACGCTTGCGGTGGTATTAGCGACCAGATGGCCCCCGGCGATCTGGTGGCCATCAAAGACCACATTAACCTGATGGGGGAAACTCCGCTGGTGGGGGAAACGGACGATGAACTGGGTCCGCGCTATCCTGATCTTTTTGCCTGCTATACCCCGGAGCTACGGCAGTTGGCGGCCAAGGCGGCCGAAGAATGCGGGCTGGGGCTGAAAGAGGGCGTTTACGCGGCCGTGGTCGGCCCCAACTTAGAGACCCCGGCGGAATATAAATACCTGCAGATGATCGGCGCTGATCTGGTTGGTATGTCAACCGTGCCCGAAGTGATCGTTGCGGCACAATGCTCGATGCGCGTGCTGGGTGTTTCGGTGGTCACCGATGCCTGCCATCCGGGATCGGTTGGCCCGGCAGACATAGAGAAGATCATCGCGGTGGCCAAGGAGGCTGAGCCTAAGCTGACATCTTTAATAGAGAGAATAGTAGGATTAATGTAATTACGGAAAGTCTTATGAAAACAATATGGTATAAAAACGAAGTTGTCAAACTGATAGACCAAACCAAACTGCCATTGGAAGAAAAGATCGTCACCTGTCGCGATTACAAGCAGGTAATTCGGGCGATCAAGATAATGCAGATACGTGGTGCTCCGGCCCTTGGCATCGC
Organism: candidate division FCPU426 bacterium; assembly: GCA_030621225.1. Taxonomy (GTDB): domain Bacteria; phylum Oederibacteriota; class JAUXIB01; order JAUXIB01; family JAUXIB01; genus JAUXIB01. The sequence goes on along the minus strand of JAUXIB010000207.1, from coordinate 1,381 downwards.
CGGGGCCTATGCATTGGCATTAGCTGCCGGCAAGCAGGGAAGGGATCTAAAGAAGCTACGCTGCATTGCTAACGAGATAGCCAATATCCGGCCAACCGCGGTCAATCTCGCTTGGGCAGTGGAGCGCTGTTACCGGGTTGCGGCAGGACACGGGACACGGAACACGGAACACGGGACCGTGGCGGCCGTGCTTCTCAGAGAAGCGGAGATAATTGCCACAGAGGAAAAAAACGCCTGCTTGATGATGGGCAAGCACGGCGAGAAGCTGATCAAGCGCGGCTGGCGTGTGCTGACCCATTGCAACGCTGGTTCATTGGCCACGGTTGGCTTGGGGACTGCGCTGGCGCCGATCAAACTGGCGCACCGCGCGGGGAAGAAGATCAGCGTTTTTGTGGATGAGACGCGGCCTTTTTTACAGGGCGCACGCCTGACCGCCTATGAAATGAAAAAGGAAGGGGTTCCTTTTGAAGTGATCACTGATAATATGGCCGCGCATTTTATGTCGCTGGGCGAGGTGGACTGCGTGATCACCGGGGCGGACCGTATCGCGGCTAATGGCGACGCCGCTAACAAGATAGGTACGTTGGGGTTGGCGGTGCTATGCAGCTATTTCGGTATACCTTTTTATATCGTCGCGCCCTCTTCAACGTTTGATTCGTCCCTTGCCAGTGGAAAAAGCATCCCTATTGAGGAACGCCCCAGGGAAGAAGTTGAAAATTGCGGCGGCATGCGGTTAGTGCCGCGCGGCGCACGGGTGAGGAATCCGGCTTTTGATGTTACGCCGGCTAAACTGATCACGGCGATCGTTAGCGAGCGGGGCATCATCAGAGCGCCGTATCGGCGGAATATCAGGAAGACTATTGGATGATAGGCAGGATGAAGAGTTCTGAATTATGAGTTATGAATTATGAATAAGCCCGTATACAGGATACCGGATACAGGGGGCTGGATAAGAAATTCAAAATTCAGAATTAACGACAGTCCTTCGATTCACGTTACTCGCTTCCGCCGTCGCTAAAGCTATGGCGGACATGCAGGGTTGGCTGCAACCAAACCCTATTATATATTGGAGTGTCCGGAGGACCGACCAAATACTAACGACTATTTCTGTCTACGGGAGTTTACCTTAGCACAACTATCCTAACCGTTCTGGTATCCTTCACGCCACTTTCGTCCAGCACTTCCACCAGGGCGATGTAGACCCCTTCGGCCGCCGGTATGTTTCTGCCGATGACGCGTAGGTCCCATTCTATGCTGTCGCTGGGTGTTTCAAGCGTTCTTATCAGTTCTCCGGCCAGGTTGTAGATTTTCGCGCGTAGCGCGATGATATTGCCGCCCAGCGCGCTGATTCGTACATGGTTACTACTGATTACCGGGTTCG
>JAUXIB010000113.1 GCA_030621225.1 candidate division FCPU426 bacterium | reverse complement strand
CGATCCCTGCGAAGCCCTACGAAGCTTGCCTGTCCTACGTAGCCAGGAAGGCGGAGTAGGAAGCGAAGTAGGGCGCGACCCACCATACTCCGCTCTTCCAAAAATACATTGATCGGGACACAGGAAGAGCTACGTATGGCAGGCCATATGATATTGGAGAGTAAAGTAGGGCGCGGATCGTAGAGCAGGTGAGCAGTAGAAAATAAAAAAGGAGAACCCGCAAGGGCTCTCCTCTCTTTTCCCCGTATACTGTGTTTACTAAGTTATCGTAGAATAACTATCTTACCGATCCTGCGGTCAAATATACTGCCGCCCTGATAGACCTCCAGACAATAGATGTAAACACCATTGGCCAGCGGCTTGCCCAGCGAATCATTGCCGTCAAACAGTATCTTCATATACCCGCCGTAACCCTACGGCTTCAGCCTTCGTCCCTTCGATGCTATGGCTGACATGATGGCGGGCAAGACACAGGGCAGGCAAAAAACGAACATTCAAACAAAAAAACAGGTCCGCGCAACTGCGCAGACCCATTCTCTATTGGACCCAAGACTTGAGGTAGATTTCATTCCTCCAAAAGCCACCAGTACTTTTGGAAAAGATCAAAGAGATCCCGTTTAAGCTTCTTATAGACCTTCGCATCCACTATCTTTATCACATAGCCGGTTATCCCGCCCGTATTCGCCGGATCCAGTTTATAAATTGCCTTGACCGTCTTCCGATCATCCCATTTGACAGCTTTATTTTTCTTATTATCATCGCTGAACCCATCTCTCTTAAAATCATCCCGTACCGGCCGGCCACTGCTCCATTTATGGCGAAACAGCGCCTTACCCACTCCTCTCTCCATGTTGGCTTCCCGGTGAATCAGCCAGATGCCAAAAATCTTTCCTTGATAAAAGCCAACGTAAAAATGAGTGTAAAAGCCATTCGGTTCGTATTCCGCGCCGTAGACCTGTACTTCACCCGCGCTTTTCTCCGCCAACAGCGACAGATACGGATATAGCCGCGCCATCTCCTCGACGCTCATGCCCAGCCTGAGCGACCGGAGCTCACGCGACTGCTTCTTTTCCTCCTCGAACGGCTGCTTATGTCGCGCCACGGCACTACCCACCCACAGCACTAGACCCAGCAAGATAACTATATATCTCGTAATATCTTTTTTCATCTCATCTATCCTCTCGTCCTTGATTCGTATCTCGTATCTGGTATCTGGTATCTAGTATCTCGCAAGCCGCTCTCGGCCTGCTGCCTACTGCATTTGCAGCCGGTGACACGTGACATGGGACCCGTGACGTGTGACCCAAGCTATCGTAGAATAACTATCTTACCGATACTGCGGTCCACTTGCTTATTGCCATCATAGACCTCCAGCACGTAGAGGTAAACACCATTCGCCATCTTATTACCCAAGTTGTCGCGCCCGTTAAACACAAAGTGCTCGTACTTGCGGCCCTGCGTCTCCCGCTGCCGCTCCAATACCGCACGACCAGAGACCGTAAAGACCTTCAGCCGCACCTTTGTCGCCGGAGCCGGAAGCAGGAAGGTAACAAAGGCGTCGCCGCCCGTATAGGGGTTCGGGTAGAAGGCGTGGTCATCTATTCGCAGCGGCAGCGGCGTGGATGTCGGCGTAACCGTGCCACTCAGAGTACCAGTCAAAGTAATCGTGTCCGTGGCGCTATAAGTGAACGTGACGGTAACGCTGGGCGTAGGACTAGCGCTGGCCGATGGCGTATAGGTGGAAGTATCGGTTGCCGTGCGCGTAGCTGTCGGCGTATACGTAGTGCTAGCCGTCAGCGTTGCCGTATTACTGGGCGTAGGTGTATTGGTCAGCGTGGCCGTCGGCGTCGGCGTGTACGTTCCCGTCCAGGTGATGGTCGCCGTCTCGGTTACCGTCTCAGTATCCGTCAGCGTATCCGTATATGTACCGGTATCAGTAGACGTAGCGGTCAAGGTATGCGAAGTACTAGGCGTAAAGGTGACAGTATAACTACCCGTCGGGGTAGCCGTTTCCGTATCCGTCGGCGTAGCCGTGTAGGTTTTCGTCCAGGTGATAGTCGCCGTCTCAGTATCCGTCGGCGTATTAGTCTCGGTATCCGTCGGCGTCGCTGTTTCCGTCGTTGTTTCCGTTGCGGTGCGCGTCAGCGTATTTGTCTCCGTATGCGTCGGCGTCGCCGTTGCCGTCGCTGTTTCCGTTGCCGTACGCGTCAGCGTATCAGTCTCGGTATCCGTCGGCGTCGTTGTTGCCGTCGCTGTTTCCGTCGCGGTGCGCGTCACCGTCGGCGTCGCGCTAGGCGTATACGAAGCCGATACGGTCGCGGTCCTGGTTACCGTGGAACTCGGCGTATGCGAAGCGCTTTCCGTGGCTGTAAGCGTCACCGTCTTTGAATAGGGCGGCGTATTGGTAAAGGTCTCAGTAATAGTATAGCTGGCACTGACGGTCAAGGTAGACGTCCGCGTCGGCGTATCAGTTATCGTAGGCGTCCAAGTCAGCGTATCAGTAGCCGTAGCGCTGGCTGTCGCCGTCTCAGTCGCCGTCTCAGTCGCCGTCTCAGTATCCGTATAAGTCTTCGTCCAAGTGACTGTCGCCGTCTCAGTATCCGTCGGCGTATTTGTCTCCGTATGCGTTAGCGTTACTGTTTCCGTCGCTGTATCCGTCGCTGTGCGCGTCACCGTCGGCGTCGCGGTCGGCGTATGCGAAGCCGACATAGTCGCTGTCTTTGTCACCGTGGAACTCGACGTATGCGAAGCGCTTTCCGTAGTTGTCAGGGTCTCAGTCTTCGAATAGGGCGGCGTATGGGTAAAGGTCACGGTAATGGTATGGCTGGCAGTGGCGGTCGAGGTAGAGGTTTTTGTCGCCGTTTCAGTTTCCGTAAGTGTCTGGGTCGGAGTAGCGGTAGCCGTAGCCGTCAAGGTCGGGCTATAGGTGGAACTCGGCGTATCTGAAGCGCTTGCCGTAGCCGTAAGGGTCGCGGTCTTCGAATGGGGCGGCGTATTGGTAAAGGTCTCGGTAACTGTATGGCTCGGAGTGACCGTTGGCGTATCAGAGGGCGTAGCCGTCGCCGTTCCCGAGTTTGTCCTCGTCCAGGTATAAGTAGGCGTACCGCTAAACGTTCGCGTTGGCGTCCTGCTTTCGGTATGGGTGGCACTATCAGTATAAGTTGGGGTCACCGTAGCGCTGTATTCCAACTCAGTGTAAGTCTCGGTCACGCTACTGCTAAGCGTATGGCTGGGCGTCACGGTGCAGGTCGCGCTGGTGGTCAAAGTCACCGTTTTCGTTGCCGTCGCTGTTTTCGTCACCGTTTCCGTTGCCGTTTCCGTTGCCGTTTCCGTCGCCGTACTGGTAGCTGTAAGGGTGCAGGTCGCGCTGGTGGTCAAAGTCACCGTTTTCGTTGCCGTTTCCGTCGCCGTACTGGTAGCTGTAAGGGTGCTGGTCGGCGTAACGGTCGATGTCAAGGCCGGAGGTGGTGTAAACGTGGGCGTCCCGGTCGTAGTCAACGTCTGGGTTGCGGTGACGGTCGGCGTAACGGTCGACGTTAAGGCCGGAGGTGGTGTAAACGTAGGCGTCCCAGTCGTAGTCGACGTCCAGGTTGTGGTAACAGTCGGCGTTGCCGTTGGCGAATCCGACTGAGGCGTATTCGTCGCGGTCGCCGGCGGCGGCGGTGCAGCATCCAAACGCACGTTATCCAGGTGCAAATGTTGCGTATCCGTCATACCATTCGGCGAGAAATACAGATTAGTTAGCGTGTCCGTACAGGGATCTATCGTCCCCCCGGAAAAATCAAGATCAAAGGCCAGGTCAAGATTCATCGACGACACAAAACCGCCGGGGATCGTCACGGCAGTAGCGATCTTCTGGTATGTCTTACCGGGGGCATCAGCATAAAGATCGATCGTGAAGCCAAACATCCCAGGCGTCTGAACCCAGAGATCAAAGGTCAGCACACCCGAACTGTAAGCGCACCAATCCACCGGCGCGAACCCGGCCAGCATCATGCGCGCGGAAATATTAGTAATATCGAAGTCCACACAACCGATCCCCTCTGTACAGTTGGTAGTCGTGTAACTCGCGGTACCCCAGAAAGCAAGGAACACACTCCAGAGGCCGTTGTCGTCAAGGGCCAGCGATTCACACGGGTTGAAGATGGTAGCTACCGTAGTCACTATAGCCGGATCCGCGTCCACCTTCACCCCGTCTCCCCAAATTATGGCACTGTTGCTCTCCGAGGCAGCCGCCCCCCCATCGATCTCCGCGATCATCGTGATCGTCCCCCCGGCCCCGATGGCAAGAGTACCAAAAGACCATTGGTACACTCCTCCACCCAACGGCGCACCCACCGGAGTCGAAGAAGCGTAATTCAGTCCACTGGACAGCGTGTCCCGCACAATTACATTATCCACCGCTGACAAACCGTCATTCAAATAAACTATGCTAAAGGTCACCGTATCGCCCGGTGAGGCCGATGCCGGATCCGCTGATTTAGTGATAGCCAGGCTGGGCGGCGGCGGCGGTAGCGCCGCATACAATCGCACGTTATCTATGTGTATGTTCTGACTGACCGGCGCGTCCTTCAAGATAAAATACAGCTTGCTCAGCGTATTAATACATGGGTCTATCGCTCCCACGGTAAAGTCCAAGGCGAAGGTCACATCAGTATTCATGCCTGCTGTAATGATCGCCGGGTTCTCGTTACTGATCAACGTAAACGTGGGACCGTCACTGTCCGCCTTCAGCTCCATATCAAAACCAGGCATTTCGACCCACATATCGAATATCAGATACCCCGTGCTATAGGCACACCAGTCAATCGGCTCAAAATTTTCCAACTCAAAGCGGGCGTTGCCGTTACTGACCCCGAAGTTCACGCAGCCGGCCCCCTGCGAGCAATCAAAGGTGGTATAAGCCGTGGTGCCAAAGAATGCCAGCATGCTCCAGATACCATTATCATCCAGCCCCGGCGAGTCACAGGGATTGAACAACGTGCGCACCGTAGCCTCGGCAAACTTATCCCCCACGCCATCGCCCATGATAGTGACCTTGTTCACCTCCGTCACCGCGCCGATCTTCACCTCCACGGCCATCGTGATCAGACCGCTCGCGCCGACCCCAAGCGTACCCAGTGACCACTGATATACCCCGCCGCCCAGCGACGTGCCCGGCGGAGACGAATCGACATAATTCAAGCCGCTGGGCAGCGTGTCCCGTATGAACGCATTATCGATCGGAAACATCGCAATACTCCGATAGTCAATGGTAAAGGTCACCGTCTCACCCTCCCCGGCAACCCCCAAATCCGCCGACTTGCTGATATCAAGCCCGGGGATTTGGGGCGGCCAGAGCTCCGCCACCCGCACGTTATCTATCCAGATATTCTGCGGCAAAGTATTGATGACCTCAAAGTTGAGGCCGCTCAAGATATCCCCGCCACAAGGATCAATAGCCCCCTGGCTGAAATCAAGATCGAATTTCACGTCCTGGTTCAGACCTACGTTGAGGCTGGCCGTAGTGGGGCTGCTGATATCCGCCCACCACGTCGCGGGCGTACAACCATTGCATTCCCCCCACAAGCGTATGTCACACGGATCACTCTCCACGAATACGTCCATGATCAAATATCCGTTTTTATAGTTACACCAATCAGTCGGCTGAAAATCGAAGAGCCGGCATGAGATCGCTTGGTTCGCATCGCCATCGTTGATCATCACCTGCATACAGGCCCCGCCCTGGGTGCAATTCGCCGCAGAAGCCAGGGGAAAACCCTCCCCGAACCCGCCGCTTACCGTCCATGTGCCGTTATCGGCCAAGGCCGGTGAATCGCAGGGGTTGAAGATAGTCAGTATACTGACCGGCGCCGACAAATCCGCTACCACCGGCGCGTCCGCCCAGCCGATCGCCCGGTTGCCTTCCCTCACTTGCACCGTAAGTTCTACAAACACCACCAGCTCGACCATGCCTTCCTCCAAGGGGGCCAGATTCCCCAGCGACCACTCGAACACTCCGGGCAAAACTTCTACCGCCGGAGGAGTGGAAGAAACATAGCCGAAAGCAGCGGAAAGCGTGTCACGGATGTAGGCGTTGGTCGCGGGATCACCCGGGTTGATATAGCTGATCGAAAAGGTGACCTTATCGCCCGGCCCGGCTACCAGTGGGTTCGCCGATTTAATGACCTGTACACTGGGCGGCTTGAAATAATACATAAAATAGGACATCATCGCGCCGTAGGGACCCTGGGCACTGATCGAATTCTCAGAGAGTCGCCAAACATTGTCGCCAACGGCTACATCGCGATAACAATACTCGTATAGTTTCTCGAATCTCGGCGGGTTCATAGTACCTACATCACCATAATCCTTATACGGCCCGCCGGGGATGATACCCGGCGCCGGACCGTAATTCGAGCTGCCGGAGTCGTAGTAAGGATAGTCTGGTTCGACAACCGCGTTGGGTTTGCCGATGTAATTATTAACGCTGTAAGCATACGACCCATTGCCAAACCACATGTGGTAAAATTGCCAGGAGGAATGCTCGGCGCCGATCGCGTCCATATTGGTAAGATAAGTCATGTTGATGGCGTTCTGGCCGTGGAAGAAATGCACAAGGTTCAGCGCCCGCTCTTTCATTTCATTAATAGTATAAGCGCAGACAATGCCCTCTGCCGCCATCATCGACACCAACGCACTGAACTTAGCCCGCAAGCGATTGGAGCCCCAGTAATAATTTCCGTAGCCCCAACCAGTGCGGTAGAGATTATCCTCCGTAATCATATAATTAGCCATGCTGGGTAGGGTAACTGTCCTGATGTTGTTGACCACCGCGGCAGTAGCGCCGGGAGACCTGATGTAGGTGAGCGCGGCACAAAACAGTATGTTATCAGGCTGGATCCAAAACGAGGAGGCCCACAGGGAGGGTTCGTAGTTGTCAAAAAATGTCCTGGCACCGGTCTGTAACGGATCCATGCGGAAAAGCTCGGCCGCGGCCCAAGCTTCCCATTCCGGCAACCCATCCGGCGTCATCGGCCCCAGATAGACCCAGCCGTTGATGGCCGCGGTCTTTAAACTCTGCGTATAGGCGGCCCCGTAGGGGTCGCCCTCCGCCTCCAGCACGCGGGCAAACATAGCCACACAGCCTACAAACACACATTGTGAATTGAATTGGGAGATACCATGCGCCGGTATGCCATGATACCACCAACGAGGCGAGCCATCAGTACTGGGCGGACTGCTGTTCGCCCCCGGCTGACCGTCAAAAACAGCGCAGATAACAGAGTCATCGGTCATCTGCATCTTGATCATCCAATCAATTTCCCATTTGACCTCGTCGATGATGTCTACTATTCCATTACCGGACTCCGGGATGTTCATGTCGCCGTCCACAAACAAGCCGGGGTTGTCCTCGTGAGCCTGCAGTAGGTACCAGATCGCATAAGCCTGGGCATACCACATGTATTTGCTGAGATCACCGGCGTCGTGCCAGCCGCCGGTAAGATCCAGCGTGCCCCAATCCGGGGGCGGTTCGCCACTGGCACGGACGGTAGCAGTTTGATCCATATGACAGGCGGAATCAGACCAGTTAGCGCCCGCGTAAGCCGCCTCCTTGGCCATGCCGCAGCGCTGGTAGTACAAGTTCTTGATGCCGGCTATGCCGGACTCATTATATATATCTATCCGGATGTCAAAATCGTAGGACTGGCCGCCTACCGAGGCGGAGTAAAGGCGGTAGCTGCCGGTAGTAGTAAAAGGCGTGAAATCGACCCACCAGACGGTATCGTCATGCGGCCGACTGAGATTCCCATCGATCGGTTCTTCCCCCTTTGAGGTAATAGAACCACCGTCTGTGGGAATGGTATAGACCACGACATCTGAGGTGTTCCTGACTTCCACCACAGCGCCGGGATCAGCGGTGAAGATGGCGATCTTGGTGTCAACGGGACGGTAGCCAAGATAGTTCATCTTGATCGCCTGTGTCACCGAAGCCGCGAAAACGGTAGACACCAACGTCAAACCGAACAAGAACACGCAGATATATTTTATCTTGTGCAATTTCAACATAACGAAAAATAAAAGGGCTTATCCACTATCATTCCCTTACTAATTATGTACCATAAAAAACACCAAAAAGCAAGGCCATGGCATGTTTTTTTTTATAAGACCTCAGTTACAGGGCGGCTACACGCGCAAAGACCTGTAGGGGTTC
>JAUXIB010000209.1 GCA_030621225.1 candidate division FCPU426 bacterium | reverse complement strand
CCTCCACCCGCAAGTATATCAGAAACCATAGGGATTTTTCGTCCCAAATTTTCTTTCCTCCAAATTACCGCTTGGGCCACCTTTTTTCCCGAAAAGTGTGAATTGATTCTTCACGGCTGTGACTTCCCCCAGGCTATTGACAATATGCCGCTAAAATGCGAAAATCTTGACATGAAAATCTGCGCAAAATATACAGTCCTGATCGTTCTGACGGCTTGTCTGCTAGGTTCTCCTTTGTGGTCACTGGGGGAGTGGTGGGAATATTATTCCCGTGGCGAGGAACTAGCGGCTGCGGGGCAGCATCAAGCGGCGATAGATGAGTTTACCAACGCGATCGCGGTGGAAAACCGTGAACGCAAGATGGCGCGGACCTATGGCGTGAATTTTATAGAGTACTATCCAAGTCGGGAAATAGGCATCGCTTTCTATGAGCTTGGCGAGGTGGATGACGCGCAAAGGTACTTGGAGCGGTCAATGAAGATGTCGCCCAGTAAACGGGCGAAGCAGTATTTGGATAAGATTTCCGCGGGAGAAGTCCCGGAGCCGCGTGTATCTGTCTTGGCGGAGGAGCCGATGCAGGAGATGGCGTCAACGGTGGAACTGGGATCGGCAGAGCCGAAGCTCGAGCGGGATTTGACCGAGATGATGATACTGGATAACGCGGAGAGCCTGAATTTACAGTTGGTGGACGAAGGGGGCGAGGTGGTGCGTTCTTTCCGTTATAAGCGGCAGGAGAAGTCGCAAATGCGTATGGATGGCGATGAGTCATCTTTTGATATTGTGGATGAGCAGGGGCAACGTTTAGAATCGTTGAGCCTGCGCGGTGGGCAGCGTCCGGTGGTACGCATAGAAGAGGATAGTTCTTATTTAGATATCGTGGATGAAGGGGGGGCGGTTTTGGAGACGCGCGCCTTGCGTGCGGGAGCACGTTCGGTATTGCGCAGTGATGTGGGAGAGTCGTGGGTGGTGGAGGTGCTTGATAATAGAGGCCAGGTGTTAGGAACAAGGACCCTGCGCAGCAGTGGCCGGCCGGAGATGAGGCTTTCCAGCGAAGACTTGTCCGGGCTCGAACTGGACGAGAGCAAGCTAAGCTATAATATTAAGGTCCGGGGAAAAGACGGACAATCACGTACGAGCACGGGTAAATACCGGGAATTGGCAGTGCTTTCCGGAGGAAAGAATTTGCCGGTAGAGCAGGCGGATGCGATCGCGCGGTTGCCGGAGGAACGTTCCGATCGGGATTGGGGCTGGATCGTGGTAAGCACCGGGGGCGGGGCTGTCTGTGTGGCCTGTGGCGTTGCGCTGATCGGCTTTGGCGGCAGGGTTGTGCGCCGCTTGACTGCGGGGCTGTTGCGCACGGTTTTTCTGCGGTTATTTGAAGGGGTATGGGAAGCGTTGGCCGTAGTCTGCGGTATGATGTTATTTTTTATGGGGGTACACCTGATAATGGGAGCGTTTGGTTTCCCCTTGCTTGATTTTGTACTTTATTTCGTAGGCGAAATATCCCAAGCTTTAGCTTGGGGATGAAGCGCCAGAGCATGTCGCCCGCTTTGGCGGGCGCACCTAGCGGAACAAAAACACCACCGGCTTCTTGTCTCGCCATAGTCCAAAGGGCGATGGCGGAGAGCCGGGGGATTTTTATCATTTGGAATAATATGACGATTTCCGCCCCCCGGCCCCCGGGCTCCGATCAGGTGATCCGAAATATAATTTTCGATTGGTCCGGCACGCTTGCCGATGATTTTCAGTGCACCTATTTGACGAATATGGCGGTGTTTCAGCGGCTGGGGCTTCGATCGCTTTCAGCCGAGCAGTTCCGGAAAGAGTTCTCTCTTCCCTATATGGAATTCTACCGCAATTATACCGGGGTTTCGAAAGAGGAAATAGACCGTATTTTTGCTGAGGAATTCCAATCACCGCCGCCGCAGGAACTATACCCGGGTGTAAAAGATACTTTGGCGGGATTACGGCAGAGTGGCGTGAGACTGGCCATTCTCAGTACGTGCGTGAAAAGCAAGCTGCTGGAGGAGATGGAGTGCTCCGGCATCGGCGGATTTTTCGTCGATGTGCGAGGTGGAGTGTATGACAAGGCCGAGGAGCTCCCGGATATTTTAAAGGCAAATGGTTTTTCTCAAGCGGAAACAGCGTTTGTCGGAGATATGACCCATGATATAGAGTCAGGGAAAAAGGCGGGAGTTATCTCGGTGGCGATCACCTGGGGGTATCAAACGAGAGAGAAACTGGAGGGCTGCAAGCCGACACACGTTATCAGCAGGTTGGCAGAGGTGGTGGAATTAGTGAACAGGGGTCGAGGGTCAGGGGTTGGGAACCCACCCCAGAGGTGAAATTACGCTTGTCCCGCCGTAGCGAACGCTCTCTTCAGCTGCGGTAAACAACACGGAGAGCGTTAACGAAGGTGGATGCCGCCCTGTGTTACACCTCTGGGGCGAGGGGCGGGCGGACAAAGAATTCTGAGTTATGAATGTTGAATTGAGGTAGACGGTATACGGTAGACAGTATACAGGGAACGGCAGCAATTATTTATTGCATCTTGACTACTGTTTACTGCCTGCTGTCTACTTTTGGAGCGTAAAGCAGGCATGTGACATTAGACGTGTGACGTTGGACGAAAAAGCAGTGGTCAGTGAGGTTTGATATGAACATACTGGATGTATTGATAACAATTGCCCTGGCCTTGCCATTTTTGCTGATAGCCTGGGTGGGACTACTGGGGGTTCTAAAGTATTCCAAGCTGGTCCGTTATCAGCGATATGATCTGTTGCATTTGCAGTTTGACCTGATGATTTTTATCTACCTGGGTTGTACTGTGCTGGTGATGCTTGTTTTTGGCTTGTTTCCTGATAACTATATATTACGCGGTTTGTTTTATCCGGCCTGGTTTGTGCGGGCGCTTGTTTGGTTCTATGCCTTGAGTGGTTTACTGGTGGCCTATGGTTCGTTTTTGGAGCCATGGCTGTTGCGTGTGCGACGCTTGCGGTTTACCTTTGAAAGTTGGCCGGCGCCGCTTGGCGAAAAAAAAGAACCGGCGGCAGAAGCTGTCCCGTTTAAAATTGTGCTGATGAGCGATTTTCACGCCGGCGCTTATAACCGTGCCGAGAAGTTCCGTCGCTGGGTGGGTCGCGCTAATCAGGAAGAGGCTGATTTTATAGTTTTGCTGGGGGACTATTTAGAGGGTCGGGAACTGAACGAAGATGGCCTCGAGGCGGTGCGGGTGTTGAAGGAACTGAAGGCAGAGAAGGGGGTTTTTGCGATTCCCGGTAATCACGACTATGATAAGCACGCTCCTTTTGAAGCGGGACGGAGGGACATGCTTGAGCGGTTGGTGTCGGCACTTAGCCCTGAAGTGCATTTTTTGATAAATGAGGAGGTAGAGTTCGAGTCGCGGGGGCGTGAGCTGCGCTTGGTTGGGTTGGATGATTTTTGGGGAGGGAAACAGGATGTTTCATTGGCGATCAAGCCGGGCAAGGGATTAAGTATAGTTGCCGGCCATAACCCCGATATCGTTGATAAGCTTGCGGCTATGCAGAATACGCTGCTTGTTTGCGGACACACGCATGGGGGACAGATAAGATTGCCGCTTATTGGACAGGTTATAAAGCAGCCGGACACAAAATACGGCAGGAAATACGGTTACGGTTTTTTTAAGTTGCCGGGGGATTCCCGCTTGCTGGTGACGAGCGGGCTGGGGTCATTGGGCACGCGGGCAAGATTGTTTTGCCGTCCGGAGATAGTTGTGCTGGAGATATACTGAACGGCACTTACCACGACGACACGACGTTAACGATTTTTTTGGATAACCATTCGATGGACTCCGGGCAGGCGGCTAAAGACAGGGATCCACAGAGGTCACAGAGGAAAGGTAAAAAAGACGGAGTGTTTTTTTGGATAGTAGGGGCGTATTGCAATACGCCCCTACTCAAGAAGGTAGCGCTGTAAGCCGTGGTGTCTCAGTATTTCTCCGTGCCTACGTTAGCCATCAAATGCTACGCGGAAACCAACGATTGCTCCCCTAATAATCGAAGAGCGCACGTTGCCGTTATCTAAGAAGAGGTGTTTCTTTGTGTCTTAGTGACTTGGTGGTTGAAGCCGTTAACGTCGTGACGTCGTGGTGAAAAGGACGT
>JAUXIB010000067.1 GCA_030621225.1 candidate division FCPU426 bacterium | reverse complement strand
GTCTATCCAAATCCACCGACTTTAGTCGGTGGTGGGGGATGGGGGCGAAGGCCCCACACCAGTTATTGGCCACCAACGAAGTTGGTGGAGCATCCCCTCCCTTGAAGGGAGGCACTACGTGCACTCCAATGTTAAATAGAATAAGGCCGGGGATAAAGGGGAGGGTGAAAAGCTCATCCCCCTCACCCTTCCCTCTCCCGCCGGGGGAGAGGGTCTGTGAAGCCACCGATAAGGTCGGTGGTAGTTCACTAGATTTCATAATAAGGAGTATAGGCAATTTCTGTTTATCGCGCTAAGTTCTTGTGCTGAGTTAGAGACGCACATAGAGATTGCTTCAAGATTGAACTACTGTGACGATGAAACCAAAGAAGATGCGCTTGAAGATATTGTCTATGAATCACGCATGCTTCGAAGTTTGATCAAGAAGCTGGGATAGTGTTTCGATTATTACTAGATATCAGCTCTTCGACAGAGCTCAAGGCTTGCCCTAAATTGTGCTCGCTCTGGTTCGGAGTTGCCAACTAGATACTAGATGCCAGATACTGGATACTAAGTACCAACAACTGACAATTAACAACCAGTAACCAACAACAGGAGAGTGCTATGGACGCGATCAAAATAACCAGGGCAGTAGTATCCGTATCCGATAAAGTCGGCGTGGCTGATTTTGCCAAGGGACTGGAGGGGATGGGGGTGGAGCTGATCTCCACCGGTGGCACGTCGCGGGCCTTGAAAGAAGCGGGCGTGCAGGTAAAGGACGTATCCGAGCTGACGGAGTATCCCGAGATGATGGACGGTAGGGTAAAGACGCTGCACCCGCGTGTGCACGGCGGTATCCTGGCGCGGCGTGACCTGGAAGGTGACCTGAAAGAAATGGAAGCGAACGGTATCAAGCCGATCGACCTGGTGTGTGTTAATCTCTATCCCTTTGAACAGACGATAGCCAAAGAGGGCGTGACGCTGGATGAAGCGATAGAGAACATAGATATTGGCGGTCCCTGTATGGTGCGGGCCAGCGCCAAGAACAACAAGTTTGTAGTGATCATTACTGACCCGGGCGATTACGCGGGGATACTGGAGGAAATGAAGGCTAACGACGGAGCGCTGTCGCTGAAGACCAGGCAGTCACTGGCGTTGAAAGCATTTCAGCATACGGCACATTACGACAAGGCGATTTCGGAGTATTTGGGGGGCGTGTTTGGTTAAGGAATTCTGAATTCTGAGTTATGAATTATGAATTGCAAACAAGGTACACGGTACACGGGATACGGGACACAGGCGTCGAATGTTAAAGGTTTAGAAGGTTAAAGGTTAAACGTCAAATGGCAGAGTGCCATAGACGACGTTAGACATTAGACGCGCGACACGTGACGCGTGACATTTGACGGGAATGATGCTATACGCCGTACAGGACTAGTCCCGAGTTGTGAGATTCGAGATACGGGAGATAATAACATGGTAAAACGAAAAATGAGGTAACACAATGACCGACGAAACAAAAGCAATGAAAGATAGCGAATTAGATCTACCGGTATTCAAAAAGGGCAAGGTGCGTGAGGTGTATGACCTGGGGGACAAGTTGTTGCTGGTCGCCTCGGACCGCATCTCAGCTTTTGACGTGATCTTTGAGGAGGGCATCCCGGACAAGGGGACTATTCTTACCCAGTTATCAGCTTTCTGGTTCGATTTTTTCAAGGATATTCCCAGTCACTTCATAACTAATAAAGTAGAAGAATTCCCTGAGCAGTGTCAACCTTTCGCTGACCAGCTCAAGGGGCGGGCCACGCTAGGACACAAGGCCGAACTGATCGAGATAGAGTGCGTGGTACGAGGATATCTGGCTGGCAGCGGTTGGAAGGAATACCAGGCGGGCGGTATCGTCTGCGGTCATAAGCTGCCTGAAGGGCTGCAGCAGTCCGATAAATTGCCTGAGCCTATCTTTACCCCGGCGATCAAGGCGCGCAGTGGTCACGATGAGAACGTCAGTGTGGAAAAGATGAATGAGATCATCGGCGAGGAGCTTGGCAGCCAGCTAGTTGAGAAAAGTACTTCTATATATAAGCGCGCGGCGGATTACGCCGCCGAACGTGGTATTATCATCGCTGATACGAAGTTTGAATTCGGTAAGAAAGACGGTGAGCTTATCCTGATAGACGAGGTGCTGACGCCGGATTCCTCGCGCTTTTGGCCGCAAGATCAGTACCAGCCGGGCGGGACTCAGCCGAGCTTTGATAAGCAGTACCTGCGTGATTATCTGGAAACATTGGATTGGGACAAGAATCCACCGCCGCCAGCTTTGTCCGAGGAGATCAGGAAGAACACTCGGGCAAAGTACGTTCAGGCTTACGAGCTCATCACAGGCGGGAAGCTGGAGCTTTGAGAAGACAATAGTAAAGAGAGAAGTGCCATTCCATTGTCCCTTTCACGAAGGTTCAGGTACAGGGCAGGTCTGCCTGTCAATGATGTTCTGACGTAAATCAAAGAGATGAAATCTGAATAGGCCCAAAACTGTCATGAACTTGAGTTGATATTGACGGAATTTGTTATCTTTGCTATCTTAAGTATGGACCTTAAGTTTTTGGCATTTGGAGGATAATAAGTGAGTATCAAGTATGTTTATCTTAGTTTGGGCTATTGGTGCGTTTGGACAATTGTGCTAAGTTTTAACAATTAAATTAAATAAAAGGAGATGGTGATGATATTTAGAAAAATACTTATTACTCTTTTATTGGCAACGTGGGTGATGGGGCTTGGTATAGCTGCACAAGAAACTACTGTCCGTCGTTGGCTGGGCCCGGAATATTGGGCCAACAAGTTACAGGATTGGCAATTTTCTGAAGGCCGGATCGAGTGTTTGGCTGACCATCCTGGGGCCCGGGTGCGTACGGTTTTCCTGCTGACACAGGAGATGGTGGCAGGCAGGAAGAAAGCTAAAATAAGCGCGCGTACCGGTTTGCTGGGCGGTCAGGGTGACGGTTGGTCTGGCTTCCTGGTTGGTATAGGTTCCGGCCGGTTAGACTACCGGGCACAGGCCATTGTCCATAACCGCTCCGGTAAGGGTGGCGGCATCCAATGTGTTCTGGACATGCAGGGAGGATGTGCCTTCCGTGATCATAGCAGCGAAAAGGATTCAGCAGGATTCAAACATTTAGTTTTTGAAGCTGCTACTTCATCATATCAACGTAAACTAGGTGAAGAAATTGAACTTACTTTGGTTATTAGTCCTGCCAAAAAGAAAGGTTGTTTCGATCTTAAACTTTCCGCCCGCAATAAACGCGGCACAGTGATTTCATCAGCTACTATCAAGACGGTGCCGGAAGAGGATCTGCTGGGAGGGATAGCGCTGGTTTCCCATCCTGGCACGCAAGAAAAAGGCACTCGTTTCTGGTTCCAGGATGTAAAAGTCAGCGGTGAAAAGGTCGTGTGTCATCCGGAACGGGCCTGGGGGCCGATCGCTGCTACGCTGTTTTCATTGAACAAGGACGTGTTGAAATTGACCGCCCAGTTTATGCCACAGGGAGCGACACAACGAGATGATCCAGTGGAATACACTGCGGCGCGCTTGGACTATCGCTTAAAAGGGAGAGACGATGCCTGGACCAAAGGCCCGGTCGAAAAGGTCGTGGCGCCGGCGCAGACTGCGCTTTTCCGTGTTGTCGGCTGGGACAGTGCGCACGATTATGAGTACCAGGTGGTTCCCCTGCGGGCCAGCGGTGAAACCGTGGAGAAATCGGCTTACCCCGGTATCATACCTCATGACCCGGTGGACAAAGACCAGCTCGTTGTTGCGGCTTTTACCGGCTGCAAATTCGTAGGCCGGCCGTTTCAAGCTGAAGCTAAGGTGTTTGGAGCTCAGACTGACTACGGACGCTTCTCCCCAGAGTTTTTCTTTCTGCCGGCGCCGAAGATGATAGCAGGCTTGCGGGCCAAAAAAACTGACATCATGTTTTTTACCGGCGATCAGTATTATGAAGCAGACCCGGGCGGCGTTGATTTTTGGAATGAGCCGGAAGACGATGTAATGTATAAATGGCTGTACTGGTTGGCTAGCTTCCGCGAACTGACAGCGGAAATCCCGAGCATCATTCAAGTCGACGACCATGATGTTTACCAGGGGAACATCTGGGGCTTTGACGGCAGGCCGATCCCCCGCGGTAAACCACACTATACCGGCGGCTACCAGCGCCGGCCGGACTGGGTGAACATGGTGCAGCGTTTTCAGACCGGGCACAACCCTGACCCTTATGACGCCACGCCTATTCAACAGGATATAACAGTTTACTATAACTACTTTAATTATGGCCGGGTCAGTTTTGCTGTTTTGGAGGATAGAAAGTGGAAGTCTCCTCCTGGAGCGGTCTGCACAGACACACAACTCCTGGGCTCGCGGCAGGAGGAGTTCCTTCTTCACTGGGCTCGTGAATGGAAAGACGTTGATGCTAAGATAGCAGTGACCCAGACCATCTTTGCCTGCAGCAATACCAATGCCGAGGGCGAATTGACACGAGACAAAGATACTAACGCTTCTCCAAAATGGGCCCGGGATTATGCTGTTAGTTTGTTGCATTACGCTGGTGCCTTTGTCATCTCTGGTGATGTGCATTACGGCATGTTCGTTGAGCAGGGTTTAAAGGATTACGACGACGGGATCGCCCAATTTATTGTGCCGGCTGTCGGGCAATGGTTCCAGCGCTGGTTTGATCCGAAGATCCCGGGCAAAGACCGTGCGCTCAACGCGCCCGGCTACACCGGTAAATTCGTCGATAAGTTCGGCAATAAGTTCCGCGTCCGTGCTGTGGCTCATCCGCGCATATCTGTTCAAGAATCGATTGCCAAGGGCGGCAGCAATATTTTAATCGACCCGGCTGTTGTCAAATCGGGTTATGGCATTGTACGGGTTGATAAAAAGGACAAGCAGTTCATTGTTGAGTGCTGGCCCAAGGAAGCTGATCCTGCTAAAGGGGATGAGCAACATCTCGGCTGGCCGGTTACTGTTGCTTTCCCGGTCAGTCCGGCGCAGGCTGGTGCCAAGCCGCCGGAGCAGCCGCAACCGTGTGTCGAGGAGGATGCGGAGGGAGGAGGTTGTGTCGCGCATTTTTCTTTTGACCAGCCAAGCGCACTGCTCATGAAGGACAGCAGCGGTTACGATCATTCCGGTCAGGTCGAGGGCGCCGAACAGGTGAAGGGCAGATCAGGCCAGGCTTTGCAGTTTAATGGTTCCTCCCACCTGGTTGTGAATAATACTGATAATCTGAATCCGGCTGGAAAACCCTGGAGTGTTGCTGCCTGGGTGAAACCGGAAAAGGAAAATGGGGTGATTATCGCCCATGGGGGCAACAAGCAGGGATACGCGTTATTGTTAAAGGACGGGCAAATTCGTTTTATCATTCGTTCGAATGAAGGGCCAGGGGTGGTGGAGGTAACCAAGAAATTGGTTGGAACATGGACCCATCTGGCAGGAGTCATAACCGAGGACAAAAAGTTGAAAATATATATCAACGGTAAACTCGCTGCCTCCAATCAAACACCGGGTTTTATCACAAAAGATCCTTATGAGGGCTTGCAGATAGGTGCTGACCAAGGCAGCGCGGTGGGAGAGTATACCGCCCCCAATTATTTTATAGGCCTTATAGATGAAGTACAGCTTTTCAATAAAGGGCTGAGCGCGAAAGAAGTGGCGGAGAAATATAGGGGCAGTGTGAGACCTGAATGAACAAACCTAATATACTTCTGATTACCAGTGACCAGCAGCAAGGCCCAGGATAGCTGTTGGAAAAGTTAGAAACAAGGGGTCAGAGCTTGACATTTGACATTTTATCTGGTGAAGGGATAAGGGTCAAATACGTGAGTGTGATAGCTCGGAGTGGGGGGCTACGGCGGACAGGTAGGGCAGGCCGTATACCGGCTACTTTTCGCTTTCTGTTTTTGGTCGATATATCACCCGCAACACCAGATTCGGTCCATTCCTTACTTCCCGCCTGTATATTCCTGTTTCCTGTGCGTCAAACACGTGATAGAGGTCGTCTTCCTTGCCGTCCAGGATCAGGACGGTATTCACAGGTATTGAGAATGCGCTATTGAACGGTTTGATGTCGGCATATTGTTTCAAGAAGGGTGCGTAGGATGCCGGTTGTTGCAGCGAGGAGGACAAATAAGGGGTCATATTCCGTTCTTTAGCGGCGTCCAGGTAATAGACGAGGCGGTGCAACCGATAGTCCAGCATACCGCGGCGTACTGCGTCATCAGCATAAAATTTGAAATAACCCCAACCGATGACAGTGACGCTGAGCAACACCAGCAGGATTCGGTGTGCTGTGCGGAGCAAGGCCGTGCCGCGCAATTCTTTCTCTAATTTCAATAATGCCGCGGCGATCGTGACGGCCACCAGGGGAGCCAGCAGGGCGAGCGCGAAACGCGTGCCTGTCCCAGCGGGCTGAAAAGCGATCAGGAAGGTCAACAGATAGACGCTCCCCGGGAACAGGGCGGCCGCGCGGCCTCGCCAAAAGGCGCAGGCGCCGATGAGGAAAAGCGGCAGCAGCGCTGGACCGATCGGTCCCATGCCGCCAAAGCCCAGTACTGCGTCATTCAGCCCCCTGTAGAATAACAGGTCCAGGGGGACCGCTAGCTGCTTGCCGTAAGGAAGCGCTAGTAACGAGAGGAGCGACAATCTGCCGGCGCGCCACAGCCAGATCGTAAGACCGTTGTTCCGGCGGCCAGTTTTTTTCTTTGTTTGAGGGAGCGTGTAGAATAGTAGCAGCAATATGGTTGCTGTCTGCAGGTAAGCGAAGCGATCATAGACCAGGAGGGCAGGGATCGAGAACAACACCAATGGGGGAAGGATGGCTCTTTTTCTGACCGCTATTGCCGCGCCGAGCGCCAGGGGGATCGCTAGCGAGGCGCCGATCCAGGCGCCGCTGACGCGTGAGGCAACGAAATGGCAGGGCATTACTGCCAGGGTTATAGCGGCCAGCGCCGCCCCCCGTCCTGGCAACAGCAGACGCCCCAACAGGAAAACGGCGGCCACGCTCAGCGTTCCCAGGAGCACAGCCGGCAGGCGCAGGCTGTAGACGGAAGGGTTCGTTAGACGAACAAAAAGGTGTGCCAGGTAGTCTCCGATTTCAGAGAAGGCGCCAGGTGGGAATGCCGTCTGGCTGGCGTCGGCAAGCCAAAGTTCGCGCGCCGAAAAACCTCCGGGAACGTCTAATACCCAGAAGAAACGCAGGAGTAACGCGCCGAAGACGATGCCGAGCGGAAGCCATAGTCCAGCCGATGGCGTAGGGCGTTGTTGTGTTCTGTCACTTGCCGACTTGGCGCCGTTGAAGATTGCGTGGGCGCAGAGCATGGCGCTGATCAACATAAGCGTGATAAGAAAGACTGCCGTAAGGGTGTGATCCGATCCATAGTTAACGCTACAGAACCCCAGCCAGGCGAGCAGCATGGCGGAGAGGTAGGTCAGCCCCAGCGAGGTTGGCAGTATTTTCTTTGGTGGTCGTCGCACCTTAATCTCCCTGGAAAATCCTAAAAGCTTGGGGGTCCAGGCGACGAGGGCCAGGGCCACCAGCCACCAGCCCCAGAGCCTGCCTATGGATAGCTCCAGCAGCCCAAGCAGTAGGAATATTGGTGATAGTTCTTTTACTGTTCTAAGCATAAGTTTTTATCCGGTATTCCATAAACAGCGTCCAACGTTGCACGCTGGTCTAACGTCGCCTATAATTACGTCCAATGTCATACACCGCTCGCAAAGCATCCCCCTCGACGCTCGGCGTTTGACCTTCGACATTTGACGTTCGACTTTGTGTTATTCATAAACCAACTCAATATGAAATCCCCCCAACAATGGCAGCTCGTAAGGCATAATCTCGACTGTGTCGGGAGGGTCGGTTATTTCCACTTTGTTTACGCCGGGCAGGGCTTGCAGCCAGTCTGCCAGGTCAGCAGGATTAAAGTTATCTCCCAGGCCCAGGGGCAGCGGGGCCTTTGTTTCCTGCTCGATAGCGGGATAGAAATAGTTGACCGCGCGGCTTTTGAGTTTATGATGGGTATCTGGCGGGGGATGCTTGACGTTGGCGATCCCTTGGATATTGATCTTGCGGTGGGTGTAGAGGCTATCGTTGGTGAGGGACAGGTTTGTGCCTGCTGGGTAATCCTCCAGAGAAAAATAATAGAGATAGCGAAAACGTATGGCATCGTATATCACGCGCAGCTTGCCGCGCGGCAGGGCCTTGTTCAGCATCGCCGCCATTACCATGATCTGTTGGTTATCGTGGCCCCACAGCGTTATCAGGGCCGGGGTTTTGAAATGCAGATCGTGCCAGCCGGGCGCTTGGGGATTAAGTGTGTAAGTTTGCGAGAAGTTATCCAGATGGTAAATCTCTTTGATCTGCTTGTGACGGGCGCACATGTCAAGGCGTGATTCCAAGGTGTATATCCTATGTGTGGGATGCTTCTTGGCCAACTTTACTTTTAGCGCCAGAGGTGTGGAGGCCAGCTTGCTTGGCGAACGGTAGTATACTTGCCACAGGTTTAACCCCAGGATGGCTAGCAGTAGGAAACGGCCTAACCTGGCGGTGGGCATCAGAGGCGAGAGCAGGAGTAATGCCCCTCTGATACCTATAGTGGCGTAAACGAGCAGGAACGGTAGTATAAAAAACAGCCGCGTGACCGGGGGATAGTGGTGATGAGAGAGGGCGCCAACGGCAAGCAGGCAAATCAGGTAGCTGAGATTCAGCGCCAGGTAGTCGCGGCGGCGCAGCCCCCAGAAAAGGGAATAGGCCAGGCCTAGCAGGCAGAAGGCGCCGCTGAGATAGTCGAGGAGCTGACCGTGGACGAAAGGACTTTTGGCTTGGTAATGCAGAGGTACTAACAGGGAAAGGATGATATTGTTTACGACTAGTTTTTTTGTTGCTGTCGTTAATTTTAGTTGTAAGAATACTTCGGGAGATACTTCTTTGGACGCTTGGTCTACTCGCGTCGCTTGACCCGTTTTGGCTGACAGGTCATTAAGTTCCTGCCGGAACATGGTCTCTTTGAGGAGGTTTATTTTGAAATTGCCATGTGAGTTCATTAACTGGGGGGCTATGGTAAGAAAAAATGTCAGGAAGAGTATCCCCAGATAGACGACATGGCGGGAACGCAGGCGGTCAATAAACATCACCAGAAAGAAGATAAGTATCACGCCGATGGTCAGCCGCGATGAGTAAAAGGTATAGAACCC
This sequence comes from candidate division FCPU426 bacterium, assembly GCA_030621225.1. Classification (GTDB taxonomy): domain Bacteria; phylum Oederibacteriota; class JAUXIB01; order JAUXIB01; family JAUXIB01; genus JAUXIB01. The sequence continues at coordinate 2,603 of JAUXIB010000067.1, read as the reverse complement.
CCAGCCGCAGGCGGTTCCGGCCAGGGCAAAGCCGAAGAGGCTGCCGCTCTCAATGCCCCAGAAGCAGGCGGCCAGGCCGAGGACCAATGGGAAGATGACGTGGTTGTTGTTGTATCCCAGATGTGAGAAAGCGATAAAGTAATGTGAAGCAAAGAGCAGTATTGTGCCAATGATCGCTTCCCGGCGACCGAAGAGTGACTTTAGCAGGACGTAGAACGGGATCAAGCAAGCGGCCGCGGCCAGGTTCGAGCTCAGTCGCCAGCCGGTATTGTCTGTGCCGAAGAGACGGACTACTAAGGCCTGATAGTAGGAGGACATAGCCGGGTGTGAATCGTAAACAGCCGCGGGGGAGAATGGGTTAAGGTCTTTGATCTGGCCAAGTTTTAGTAATTTTTGAATAAAGTCGTAGAAGGCGTATTCGTCCCCGATGAAGGAGTAACGCCAACTGTTTATGTCCAAGGCATAAAGCCGTAAGGCGAAAAAACTCAACAGGATCAACCAGAGCGTTTCGGTGCGGCTCAAAGGACTGAGATGAAGGAAGTTTTTATTGGCGGATAGGTCTAGTAGAAAGAAGAACACCAGCAGCAGGACGCCCGCGCCAAGCCACAGACCGATATCGGACCAACCGAGCGTTCCCTGGTGATGATGGTGGTAGAGTAGGATGTTTAAGGCTATTGCCGCCGGCAGGAAGATTCCCAGGGCCATGGTGAGGATGTTGGCGTTTAGCCGAGGGGAGCGGCGGGAGTTACTGAAGTAGGAGAGCTTGTCGTGCGCCTTGGCCTCTTCCAGTTTGTTGCCCAGAGCGCGGTAGAATACCAAGCCGGCCAGTGCCCAGAGGAACAGGGCCAGGGTTATCTCGCTTTTCTCGTTTAAGATATCGGTTAGCAAGGGCATCCCTTGCGGCATGTGCGGCAGGTAGGCACGCCGTTGGAATTCACCCAGGTTGTCGGCCAGCCAGCGGGCGGCGAAGGCCAGCATCAGGGCGATGATGATCAGGCGGGGTCGGAGGAGATCTCTTGTTTTTTGGAAGAGAATGTTGTTTGACATAAGATGTTATGGCTATTATACTCGATTATCGTTTGGAAGTGAAGCGGGACTCGGGACTCGAGACTAGCGACACGTGACTCGCGACAAATGAAAAGACAGGAGACAGGATGAATATATTAGTGATCGGTGGTGGGGGCAGAGAACATACGCTCTGTTGGAAATTGGCCCAGAGTCCTCAGGTGGAGAAGATCTATTGCGCGCCGGGGAATGCCGGTACCGCCGGGGTTGCCGAAAACCTTCCTGTGAAGGCAGATGACTTGGACGGCTTATTGGCGGCGGCCAAGGAAAAGTCAGTGGACTTGACGGTGGTCGGTCCCGAGGCGCCGTTGGTGGCCGGGATCGTGGACCTTTTTCAGTCGGCGGGGCTGGCTGTCTTTGGTCCGGTGGCGGCGGCGGCGCGCTTGGAGGGAAGTAAAGCTTTTGCCAAGGAGATCATGGCCAAAAGCGGCGTGCCGACGGGGCAGGCGGAAATATTCAGCGATTATCAACAGGCCTTGGCTAATCTGCGGCAGCGGGGAGGGCCTATTGTGGTTAAAGCCGATGGCTTGGCCGCGGGTAAGGGTGTCTATGTGTGTAAGACGCTGGAGGAAGCGGAGGAGGCGCTCAAGTTGATGATGGTTGACGGAATCTATGGAGACGCGGGAAAGACTGTATTACTAGAGGAAATGTTGGAGGGGGAGGAGTGCTCTATTCTCGCGCTGGTGGACGGGAAAGATTATCTGTTGTTGCCGTCTTCACAGGACCATAAACGGATAGGAGAGGGAGATACCGGTCCGAATACGGGTGGTATGGGCGCTTATTCCCCGGCGCCGGTGGTGACTGCGGAGATGGAAGAGAAGATCGCCCGGGAGATCCTGGCGCCCACGGTGCGCACGCTGGCGGAGAGTGGTAGTCCTTATAAGGGAATCCTCTACCTGGGGTTGATGATAACCGCGCAGGGGCCTAAGGTAGTGGAATATAATGTCAGGCTGGGTGACCCTGAGACACAGGCTGTTTTGCCTCGCCTGGCGTCTGACTTGGTGCCTTTGTTCCTTGCTTGCTGTGCGGGTAAGCTGGCCGGCATGAAGATAGAGGTGAAAGATGAATCCGCGGTATGTATTGTGGCTGCCGCAGAGGGATACCCGGGCTCTTATCAAAAGGGGCAGGTGATCAGTGGGCTTGAAGGAATCAAAGAGGAGGCGAATACCGTTGTCTTTCACGCCGGAACGGCGCGGCAGGGAGGTGAACTGGTCACGGCGGGTGGACGGGTGCTCGGCCTGACCGCGCTTGGTGCCGGTATCAAGGAAACCCAAAAAATGGCTTACGCCGCTTTACAACAGGTGAACTTTGATGGTATGTATTACCGTAAGGATATTGGCTATCGGGCGATTGATAGATAGCTTTGAATTCTTAATTATGAGTTCTGAATTCTGAAACGAGCTACGCAGAACGCAGAATGAAACTTGCAATGATATAATGTTAGGAACTTTTCAAAAGTGAACCATTTTCAATTCAAAAGTGAACTCCTTTCAGGTCGGAAATCTTGACTCGAAGGATGTCGATCAGCTTGTTGTTGG
>JAUXIB010000072.1 GCA_030621225.1 candidate division FCPU426 bacterium | reverse complement strand
ACAAGCGTACCCAGGACCAGGAAAAACGCCAGATTTTGCCTGATGCTAAACACAGATACGCCACCTTTAGTCTTTCTTGTTCTTAGAGAGAAGTTTGGAAACAACTTTCTTTAAGCTTATTTTTCTCTTTAATTTCGCCGTTTTTTCTCTTTCCTCATCGCTCGGCGGAGCTTCGGCGTCTTCTTTTTTGGCCGTCTCGCCCTCAAGCGAAGACGCTTCATCGCTTTTCTCAGACCGTGGGGCTTCTTGCTCTTCAGCCGCAGCTGCAGCCGCAAAACTTTTCCGGCTCAAGGCGATGCGTTTGCTTTCCACATCCAGCTTTAGGATCTCCACATCTATTTCATCTCCTATCTGGAAATGCTTCGCCGGCTCTTCTGTTTCATCAGCGGATAATTCCGAAAGATGAAGAAGCCCTTCCACATCCGTGGCCAGCTCAACGAAGATACCAAAGTTGGTCAGGTTGACCATCTTGCCCTTGGTCTTCTGTCCTACTTTAAACCTGTCCTCGATGCCTTCCCACGGGTCAGGCGTCATCTGTTTCAGTCCTAAGGCGATCTTGTGGTTTTCAACTTCCAGGGAGATTATCTTCGCTTCTATCTCCTGATCTTTTTTGAGAAGTTCGCCGCCGTGTTTTATTTTCCCTGACCAGGACATGTCTTTGATATGCAGCAGGGCGTCCACGCCTTCCTCTAGTGTGATAAAAGCGCCGAAGTCTGTAATCGAACGAACTTCGCCCTTAACAATATCCCCCTCGTGATACTTAGTGGCGACCGAATCCCAGGGGTTTTCTTGCGTCTGCTTTAAACCAAGCGATATCTTGCGATTTTCGAAGTCGACGTCAAGTATCTTGGCGTCGATCTCCTGGTTTTCCTGGAGCATAGAGGAAGGGTGCTTGATCCTCTTGGTCCAGGACATCTCTGAAATATGGATCAGACCTTCCACTCCTTCGAAAAGCTTGACGAAAGCTCCGTAGTTTGTTAAGCGCACCACTGTGCCGCTAACAACTGTATTGACCTGTAGCTTGTCTTTTATTGAGTCCCATGGATCAGGATTGATCTGTTTGAGGCCAAGAGAGATGCGACAATTCTCCTCATCGACTTCTATAATCTTGACCTTAATGGTCTCGCCTAACTTTAGAATGTCAGAGGGATGGTTTACCCGTTCCCAGGATAGATCGGTGATATGTAGCAGACCATCTATGCCGCCGATATCTACGAAAGCGCCGTAGTTGGTTAGGTTTTTGACTCGGCCCTCTACTTCCTCGTCTACTTTCAAATTAGCAATAACTTGTGATTTATCAGCCAGTCGTTGCTCTTCTAAAAGTTTGCGGCGTGAGGCAATGACGTTATTGCGCAACGTGTTGACCTTGATTATTTTTACTTCCATTTCCTTGCCGACATATTTGTCAAAATCCGTGACCTTACTCAGCTCTATTTGTGAGCCCGGCAGGAACGCTTCCAGACAGCCAATATCTACCCGCAGACCGCCTTTGACACGGCGGGTGACCATACCCTTGATCGTTTTATCCTGCTTCATATGTTCTTCCGCAATGCGTAGGGTGTTCATCTTTTCAACGTTGCGCCGGGAAAGAACTAATAAGCCTTCTTCGTCGGATACACGCTCTACGCTTACTTCTACGCTATCCCCCAAGCTCAGTTCGCCGCCAAAAGCTTTAAGGTCATCTCGCGGTAAGATACCTTCCGATTTGTAGCCAACGTCTATCATCACGTTATCCTTATCCACTTTAACTACGATTCCGGTGACTACTTCGCCGTTGGTCAGCCGACGCATCGTGTTCTTTGCCAGATGATCCACAAATTCTTTGTCTACATCCAGGCCGTGGCGCATTTCCTGCACTTCGCCCAGGAGCTCATCCATTGTTGTTTCAGCTTTAAATTCCCGTTCGGTTGATTCGTTCTCTGCTAACTGTTTTTCAGCCATTTCAGTTTCCTCGGTTAAACATGTTGCCAAACTCAACTCCGGATTAAAGGTTAGCATTAACTCTTTTTCCGAGTGAAAATACACGCGGCGTTCCTGGTCTAAGCCAATCCTAGAAAAGGTCCGCGAGGAGTTGAGCGGCTATTTCATTTTTCACTTCTAAATTTCAGGTCACATCCCATATTACGCAGTTTTTTTATCACATCGTCGATCAGATCACGCGGAGTAGACGCGCCCCCGGTAATGCCTATTTTGGTAGCAGTACGCAACCAGCTCGCTTTAATCTCGCCGGCTACTTCGATCAGGTAACTGCCTCGACATTCTTCCTTGCATATTTCCAGCAAGCGCTGGGTATTGGCGCTGTTTCTTCCGCCCACGATCAACATCACATCTACGCAAACAGCAAGCTCACGCGCGCTATCCTGACGCCGTCGCGTGGCATCGCAGATGGTATTGAACACACGGAGCTCCTGCGCCTTGGGCAGCAATGCCGCCACTACTTCCAGCAGAAGTTCTGTTCTTTGCGTAGTCTGACAAACCACGCCGATTTTCCGCACACGGCTTTTTTTTAGCCGTTTCTTCACCTCCTTTCCCGATGTAACCACCTTGCCGCGGCCAGCGCTGCACGCCAGCAGTCCGGCAACCTCTCGGTGATCACGATCTCCGATGATAATAATTTCATAGCCCTTCTTATAAAGCAACGATATAAAATCATGCCCGCGCGCGACAAAGGGACAGGTCGCGTCTATAATCGATACTCCTTTGGTTTTAGCCTTGCGCAGGATCTCGGGCGATGAGCCATGCGCTGAAATTATCAGCACATCACCGCGGCGCAGGCCGCGCAGGGAATATATTTCGGCAACTCCCTTCTCCTCTAGCTGCGCGACGACCTGTGGGTTATGGATTATTGCGCCGTAAGTATATATCCTCCCCCGATGATTTTCAGCGGCGTCTTCCGCCATGCGCAGGGCTTTTTTGACCCCAAAACAAAATCCGGAACCACAGGCCAGCTTAATTGTTAATTTTCTAGCCAAGCGCGTCCTCCAGTTTAACGAGTTCTTGCCGAATGCGTTTTGCCGCCCAGGCGTTAACGTCTTTCTCTCCATCCGGGGCGTCCGTGGCGCGTAATTCTATCGGTGTACCAAAACTTATAGTTATTCTACCGAATAAACACGGTAAGAGTTTCCCTTTGGGCCAGAGCTGATAACTGCCCTTGATAAAAATCGGCAAAATCGGCGCCTTGCCGCCCAAGGCGATAAACCCACTACCTCGATTGACCTCTCCCAAACGTCCATCCAGTGTGCGTGTGCCCTCGGGGAATAAAAGCACGCTCTGCCCCTGAGCCAACAGCTCAAAAATAGTACGCAAAGCCAGGCGATCTGCCGCGCCGCGACTTACCGGGAAAGCGCCCAAGCTGCCGATAAACCAGGCAAAAGGCCGGATTTTAAACAACTCGCGCTTTGCCATAAACCTGGTCTTACGGCAGGTGATCGCCGAACCTACCAAAAGGGGGTCCAGGAAACTGGCGTGGTTAGGAACCACTAACAAACCGCCCTTTGCAGGGACGTTTTCTACGCCGACGAACTGCCAACGATAAAACAGACGGAAAAGAAGGCGAAGTATAAAACGCGTAATGCGAAAGATCATTTGCTTCCTCCCCGCTTGACGTAAGCCTCTATGCTTGACACTACTTGCTCTATATTCATATCAGTGCTGTCTAGATAATAAGCATCAGCTGTTCGTTTCAAGGGCGCCAGCTCGCGGGTCATATCCGCTTGATCGCGCTGCCGCATTTCGGCCGCCAACTCGTTTAGTCCCTTGTCAATGCCCAAAGCAGAGAGCTCGCTGTGGCGTCTTTGCGCCCTGGCCTTTGCCTGCGCGTCAAGATAGACTTTATATCGCGCCTGTGGAAAAACATGACTGCCAATGTCCCTGCCTTCCATTACGACCCCGGGATATTTCTCGCTCAACGCTCTCTGCCGCCGCACCATCTCCGCCCTCACCTCCGGACAAGCCGAGGCCTGGGAAGCAATACCGCTGATCTCGGGAACACGCAACTGCTCGGTTACGTCCTCGCCGGACAATAGCAGGTGTTTGCCGTCCGGCGAGAATTCGATCTGCAGCGAAACGGCCAGTTGTCCCCAGGTGACACAATCGTTCGATTCCGCTCCGCTCTGCTGCGCCGCTAAGGCCAGCGCCCGGTACATGTAGCCGCTGTTCAGATAGACAAAACCAAGCCGGTCGGCGACCAGTTTGGCCACCGTGCTTTTGCCTGCGCCGCTCGGACCGTCTATTGCTATTATTTCTGCCATTGTTGTTTCGTAGCTCGTAGCCCGTAGCTAGTAGCTCGAGAGCCAACGGACCACTGACTACTGACCCCGGGCCACATGCCATACAGCGTTCGCCGTCTATCCTTTAGCATAAGGCATTTTCTCCTTCAATTCGCTTAGCAATTCCGGGAACGTTGGATCCGATGTGCTGATGCAATCAGCATCAGTGACCTCAATCTCGGTACCACTGAAGTATCCGGCCGACAGAGCCGCCATAGCAATGCGGTGGTCGCCATAGGTTGTCACGGTTCCGGCTTGCAAAGCGTCAACTCCTTCGATAATCAGACCGTCGGCTGTTTCTTCCGCTTTGCCGCCCAGCGAACACACCAGCTCGACCGAGCTTTTGATCCTGTCGCTCTCTTTGTGCCGCAATTCTTCGGCTCCGGAAATCCGGGTTTTTCCGCTGGCGCGACTCGCCGCCAGTGCGACAAGCGGTAATTCGTCGATCGCCCGGTCCGTCTCCACTGGGGTTAGTTCGATGCCGCGGAGACCGCTGGAGCTGACTTTTATACTTCCCCACGGTTCTCCATTGACCTCTTCCTTGATATCCTCTTCAACGTTTGCGCCCATCCGCTTTAGGATGTCGAGGAAACCCAACCTGGTTGGATTGAGCCCCACATTTATTATCTCCAGACGACACTTAGGATGATGAATGGCGCTCACCATCAAGAAAGCAGCGGCGGAGAAATCCCCCGGCACTTGTACCAGCTCAGCGTTCAGCTCCGCTACCTGCGTCAAGCGGACGGTCATTCCCTCTCGCTCTACCGGACAGCCAAAATGCTTGAGCATCCGCTCGGTGTGATCACGGGTAATTGCCCGCTCTTGGATAGCTACCTGCCCGTCCGCGTATAATCCGGCTAGCAGTAGTGCGGACTTGACCTGGGCGCTCTTCACGGGCATCCGATAGTTTATGCCTTTGAGCCGTTCTCCTTCCACTAGCCCGCTGATTTTTAGTGGCGCGCGGTCTCCATTTGCTCCTCCCTCTATTTTCGCTCCCATCAGACGCAAGGGCTCCACTACGCGCCCCATCGGGCGACGCTGTATTTGCTCGTCACCGGTAAGCGTTGCGTCAAAGTGCTGTCCAGCTAACAAGCCGGAGAGTAATCTAATGCCTGTGCCGGAATTACCTGTATCAAGCTCCCGGTCAGGGGCCGCTAAGCCGTGCAAGCCAACTCCCCTTATCTTGATCTCATTACCATCGCGCGGACACTCCACACCTAGCTGCCCCAATATTTTGCGGGTATTCTCGACATCCTTAGCCTTGGAGCAGTCCTTGACCACCACTTCTCCCCCACTGATCGCCGAAAGGATCAAGGCCCGGTGAGAGATTGACTTATCTCCCTGGACTTTTATACAATATGCTTCTTTATTCATAAATTGAACTCATTTTCAAACCAGTTGGTACGTTCCCAAGCAAAAACAATTTTATCCACAGATTTCACAGATTACACAGATTTCTTCCTGGTCTTTTATACCGCAGACACGAATACCCGTAGGGGCAAGGCTTGCCTTGCCCTTCACCAGGGCGGGGCAAGCACCGCCCTTACAGTCCAAAAAAAGTTTACAAAATACGCAAACCCGCCTCCGCAAAAGTCTAATTACACCGATTCCATCACCATCATTTCTTCGCAATCCGTGTAATTTTTATGTCCAACTTCAACCTCAAACCGTCAAAACCAAGAATGCCTTCCTGCTAGCGGAGAATTCCCCTTGCCGTTATTTAAAGAACAATCTGTGAAATCTGTGTAATCTGTGGACAACTAAAGCCTTTTCAGCTTACCTAAATTTATCAAAGGCTCCTGCCAATGGCCGCGGCAATCTTACGGCAGCTTTTCATCAACTGGGTGAAACGCTTTGGTTTCAACGACTGACCGCCATCGGAAACGGCCAGGTCCGGTTCGGTGTGTACTTCGACCATTAACCCGTCCGCCCCCGCGGCAACGGCCGCGCGTGATAATGATTCAATCAGGCGCCAGTCACCGGCGGCATGTGAAGGATCAACCACCACCGGTAAATGAGAGGTCTGTTTGAGTACCGGAACCGCGGAAAGATCCAAGGTATTGCGCGTCGCCCGCTCATAGGTTCTGATGCCCCGTTCGCAGAGGATCACACGGTTGTTACCGCCTTTAAGTATATATTCCGCGGCTTGCAATAATTCTTCCAGTGTTGCCGAAAGCCCGCGTTTCAACAGAACGGGTTTTTTCGTTTTCCCCAGTTCTATCAGCAGGTCATAGTTTTGCATATTGCGGGCGCCGACTTGCAATACGTCCGCGTAGCGGGCAACCATGTCTACGCTACGCAAATCGCGCACCTCGCTGACTACCGGCAAGCCGGTTTTAGCGCGCGCTTGCGCCAGGAACTGTAGCCCTATCTCTCCCAGCCCCTGAAAAGCGTACGGCGAAGTGCGAGGTTTGAAGGCGCCACCGCGCAACATCGTCGCTCCACTTCGTTTAACCTGCTTGGCAATATCCATCAGCATCTCCAGGCTCTCTACGGCACAGGGACCGGCTATCAGGTGTATTTGCTTGCCGCCGATCACTATCCCCGGGGATATCTTGATCTGGCTGTTGTTTTTTTTCACCTCACGGGAGGCCAATTTGTAAGGCTTGAGAATACGCACCACGTGTTCCACCCCCGGCATGGTAGCAAACTGTGCCTCGCTGACCGATTTTGTATCGCCTACTACTGCAATTACAGTGCGTTCCTTGCCGCGGATCAGGTGGTTGGCGTCCAAGCCAAGCTTGCGTATTTTGATTTGAATCGCTTTCTTATGCTTATCGGTAGCGCCGGCTTTCATTGTTATAATCATTTTGATCTAGCCTCTCTCTTTCTTGGTTTTTAATGTTTTTACAAGTCTTTCATTTTCTTCAGGCAGTCCTATTGTTATGCGAGCCGCCGTATCACCTATCGGACGGAGGATCAGTCCCTGGCTAAGCAGATCACGGCAAAACGCCTGGGCCGCGTTAAGAGGGAAATAAATAAAGTTGGCCTGGCTCGGCAACGGCTGATAACCAAGGGCTATAAGCTCGGCGGCCAGGTACTCAATCCCCTCCCTGTTTAGCTGGATGGACTTCTCGAGATGTTCGTCGTCTGTCAAGGCAGCCAATGCCGCGCATTGGGCCAAGGAATTGACGTTAAAGGGCTGGCGCACTTTCTCCAGTGCCTCCACTATTGACGGCGGGCCGATGGCATAGCCGACACGCAGTCCGGCCAGTCCGTATATTTTGGAAAAACTGCGGGTAACTACCAGGTTCTCGTTGGTTTTAAGCAAGGCCAGGCTGTCAGGGTAGGCCTTGTCGCAGACATACTCGTAATAGGCTTCATCAATAACCACAAGCACATTCTTGTCACGGGCGGTGGCCAGCAGGCCGCGTAACGCGTCGTCACTGATACTGGTGCCGGTAGGATTATTGGGATTGCAGAGAAAGAGCAGCCGTGTTTTGTCGGTAATCCGGCAGCCCATAGCTTCCAGATCATGTACTCCATTTTTCAGCGGTACTTCAACCGGTACTGCCGCCATCATCTGCGTAGCTATTTTGTAAACAGGAAAACCGGGCACGGCCATTACGGCCTCGTCACCGTGCCCTAGACATGCCTGGGCCAGAAAGATAAGTATCTCATTGGAACCGTTGCCGATAATCAACTGGTTTTCGCCGACTTCAAGCTTGGCTGCCAAAGCTTGTTTTAATAGCGGACAATCCCCTTCCGGGTAACGGTTTAGCGTGGGTATCGCATCGCGCATAGCTTGCATTGCCAGCGGCGATGGTCCGAGAGGATTCTCGTTAGACGCAAGCTTAACTATTTCTTCCAGCTTCAGTTCGCGTTTAAGTTCAGCTATCGGTTTACCGGGTTTGTAAGTTTGAATTTTTTTTAGATGTTCGTTTATTTTCACTTAATACAATCGCTTCCAACTCCTTCCTCGTGGCGCAGATTATGCGGCACACGGTACATGATCCTGCCTAAAAATAATCTTTCGCCGAGACCGCGGAATACTCGCGGAGACCGCAGAGGATGCTTAGCGCGTTTGTGCCCTGAGTTCCTCGAAAGATTCCGCGCGCTCCGCGATGTTTCTGTGTACTCCGCGAAAAAAGTTTTTCAACACCATCTACACATCAGTCCGCTCTCGCATATGACCCCAGCACTTTCAGCATCAGACAGTGTTTGCCCAGGTCACGCAGAGCCGCTTCGACCTTTGCGTCAGAAATATGACCTCCTACATCTATGAAAAAATAATACTCCCAAGGCCTTTTACGCGAAGGACGGGATTCGATACTGGTCATGTTAACCCGGTGTTTCTTGAAAGGCGCTAGCGCTGAGAAGAGAGCGCCTACTTTATCCTTGACCAGAAACATAACAGAAGTTTTGTCCCGTTCACTGCGCTCGGCCATTTGTTTACCGACCACCAAAAAGCGGGTGACGTTATTCCGGCAATCCTCTATTTTTTTAGCCAGTACGCGCAATCCGTATTCCTCGGCGGCCAATTCGGAAGCAATGGCCGCCGAACCCTTGTTGCGTGCGGCCAGCTGCGCGGCTTTAGCTGTGCTCGACACCTCTATTATTTCACGTCCCTTTAGCTTGGATCCTACAAACTTACGGCATTGAGCCAATGGCTGGGTGTTGCTGTAGAGCCTTTTTACGGCGCCCAAACCGCGTTCCCCAGAAAGCAGGTAGTGGTGTATTTTCATTGATATTTCCGCGGAGATAACCAGGCTGGTGTCCATAAACATATCTAACGTATGATTTACTACTCCCTCCGTGGAATTCTCTATCGGCACCACGCCATAATCAGCATTACCTTTCTCTACCTCCAGGAATATCTCACTCATTGGCAGCGGCAAATAACACGCGGAACGACCGTATCTTGAAATAGCCGCCTGATGAGTAAAAGTAGCCCGCTTGCCGAAATAGGCGATTGTTAGCGGTTTTTCCAAAGATAAAGAACCGGAAATGATCTCACGAAAAACAGCAGTTAACGCTCCTTGGGGAAATTCCCCGTCGCTCAATTTTTTAACTCTTTTCAAGATATGGCTTTCCCGTGCCGGGAGATGGTAAGGAATCCCCTCGCGCGATTTCACCTTGGCGATTTCCTTTGCCGCCGTCGCGCGCTCGTCTAACAACGCAACTATTTTTTTATCTATGGCTTCTATTTTATTTCGCCAATTTTTCAGCATAGCGTTATTTCTTTAATTATGAGGAAGAATCTTAATAAAAAAAGTCCTTCTCACCACGACGTCATCCGTCTTCGTCAAGGGCTACGACGGACAAGCAACGTTATTATCTGTCATTCCTGCGCAAGCAGGAATCTATTTTGTATTGGACACCCGCTTTTGCGGGTGTGACAAGCCAACATATCCTTACCGTCTTGGCCGTTATCCAAAAAAGTTGTTTATAACGTCGTGTCGTTGTGGTTAAAGGTTTTTGGTCTCATCAAGCGAACGAACAGTATAATACTCGTTTTTTGCTTTGTCAACTTGAACTTTCTGTAAATTGCCTTTATACTGTGGTTAATCATGAAACGCAAGATTACTTTTTTACCTTTTTTCGGGGCAATTGCTCTATTAGGAGTGGTTTTTCTCGTTTTGGCCTGGACGATGGAGTCTTGGCATGAGCGCTCTATATGTGACCTGCAAGGAAAAGCCAAGGGAGATCAGGCGCGTTTACTGGCACTATTTCTTGGCCAGTCCATCGAAACCGAAGATGATATTTCCCTGTTAAACACCCTGAGTAGCGTAAACAAGTTTGGCTTCCATAGCAGCCTGATTTACAATACTCAGGGAGTTCCCCTTTATGCCAGCCAACCCAGGTTGCTTGAACAGGCTAAATCGTTGCCGCCGGGCTTGATAGATGCTTTCCAGCATGATTCCGATCTTTTGAACTGGTCTCGCATTACGCCGCGGGGACAACAAACATTGTATCTTGTCATCCCTAACGGCCAAGCATGGCACGGCATTCTGGAATTGACCCTGGACAGGCCCTCATTATCATCAACCCAACTGGCCCACCTGCGGATCAGCTATTTTATTGCTTTCATCATTTGTCTGGCCTTAAGCGCCCTATTGGTCTTTTTAGAGCGTCGTAGGTTGGAAAGAAGTTCTCCCTTGGCCACGCAGATCCCTGATCATAAAACAGAGCGGACGCAGGGAGCGCTTGAGTCACCGGTTTTATTGGAAATGTTATGGAAGACACAGGCCGATTATCTGGTTTTTACCCGGGATAATCACATAATATTTTCCAGCCCTCAAGCGAAAGAACAGCTGGGAGCCGTAGCAGGCGGACACTTACTGGAGCTGGAGAAATGCTTCCCCAATGATGTTGAGAAGCTAGTCGGCGAAGAGGAAATAGACGCGGTGGAACTCACCTCCGCCGATGGCCGCCTTTGGCGGCTAGATATACATAAAGACCAAACGCAGCGACTGTTGATATTTACGCCCAAGTAAGAATCCCCCGCTCTTACTTCCCAGTGGTAAAATTGTAAGCCAACCCATATTACATCCAGGGTGTAATGAGCGCTTCGCGTATGGGCGGGTTAGAGTTCACAGAGCAAAAGCTCTCGTGAATATAAAGTAGGGGCGTATTGCAATACGCCCCTACAGGCAATTTCTCAACCAGTGCCGTTCCCTGCTTGCCCTACGAAGCTCCGAAAGAGCGAAGTAGGGTATACCGTCTACTGTCTACTAATGCGAAACAGCAACCACAGAGGTAACCGCAGAGACCGTCTGACCACCACTCCGAGCTATCACACTCACATAATATATCCCCGGCTGTACCTTCTCGCCAATATTGGACCCCCTATTTCGCCTTCCATCCCACAAGATAGCATTCTGGCCTTCCTTGCCGCCATTGATACCGGGCATGTAATCACCCGCCCAGACCAGCTTTTTATGGCTGTTAGAGATAACTATCGACACCTCGGCGTCCGTGTTAAGACGGTAGAGTATCGCCGTGCTTTCACCTTTACGCGGGACAAACGGATCGTTGGACATATGCAAGTTAAGAATTTCTAGTCCCGTGTCCGAACCAGAGGTGCTGATTGCAAAGCGTGTCTGTGTTTCCGCCTGGGCGTTACCGTCAGTGGCGGATATATTCACCAGATACTCACCCGACAGCATACCGAACGTATCAATCACCACCCGGTTGGTGCCTGCAATGCCCTGCTGCCTGATCATCGGTCCACCAGGTATGCTAACCGTCAGCTCGAGTCCCGAGCCCCGAGCATCGAGCCCCGAAACGCTGAAGGAAACAATCACATTGGT
>JAUXIB010000250.1 GCA_030621225.1 candidate division FCPU426 bacterium | reverse complement strand
CTGGACCATTACTAACTCGGGTTTTTTATCGTTATCACTCATTGTGCTTATCCCCTTTCCAAACTACTTATGGAACTTGAAACTAGTCCCGTACAGCGTATAGCGTATAGCGTACAGCGTACATTACCATGCTAAGCCCCCCTGTATACCCGTCTTCGCCAGGCTACGCCGGGCATGCCGTCTACTGTCTACCTTCTAAGCAACCACATCCTACATACTCCGAATCCTTCGACTCACGTTGTTCGCTCAGGACCCTGTACCTGAGCGTGCCAATGCAAATGGTACAGGGCTACGAACTATTTAGCCGCCGACAAAGATCCTCCCCAACGCCACCTCAAACACCAACTTTTGATTGGCATTAGCTTCCAACTCTGGTTTGGCTTTCTCCAACACTTCCATAACGCGCAAACATTCCTTCTCCCCCCAGCGCTCTGCCCCCCTGGCCAATTCTTCCCGCCGATCAAGATTGAATACATCATCCACAGATAAATACTTGAGGAGCAAGAGATCGCGAAACCACAAATAAAGCAGATGCAAACGTTGACGGGCGCGTTCCCGCCCGCCTTCCGCCAGATCCTCGGCTCCCTGGATCTGCCCCCTGACTCCCTGGCCTTCCGCCAGTTGAAACGCGGCCAAAGCCTGATCACGCAGGGGCACCAGTTCCACCCTTTCCTTGCCCGCCGGGAAACTCCCCCCCACTAACGCCCCCTCCAAACGCGCCTCATAATCACTCAAGCCTGACAACTTCATCAATAGTTCCTGCATCTCAGCAAGCGGCAGATTCTGGAAGCGAATCTCACGACAACGGGAACGCAACGTCGGCAGCACCCCCTCCCGGTTAGCCGCCACCAAGATAAAAGCGCTATGCGGCGGCGGCTCTTCGATCAGCTTCAGCAAGGTATTGGCCGCTTCCGCGTTAAGAGATGCGGCGTCATCTATAATATAAGTCCTGCCTTTTCCCGCCTCGGCACGCAAGCGCGCCTTCTTCATCATCTCCCTTACCTGATCCACCGTTGTCTGCACTTTCGCGGGCGCGACAAGAGTTATAGTCGGATGAAGCCCCTGCTTAACCAGCCCCTCGACCTTCACACAATCATCACACTTCCCACAGCCGCCGCGCTCACAATAGCGGGCCTTGGCCAGCGCCATAGCGACCATCGTTTTGCCCACGCCACGCGGTCCACAAAAAAGATAGCTCCGGTCGGTCTGCCCGGCACTCAAATCCGCGCTCAGCCCGCGACAAACCTTGTCCTGGCCTTTGATCTCGCTGAATATCGGAGCTATCTTTACTGACATTTATTTTTTCATTTTTACTTTTTAATTTTTACTTCCTGACCCCTGTATACCTAACTCATAATTCATAACTCAGAATTCAGAATTCTGCTTCCCAATTCCCGCACCGTGCCCCAACAACTTCACGATTTGCTGATGTACTTTCCCCACCGGCAAAGACGCGTCTACCAGCTTGATCCGACCGGGCTCTGCCTTGACCAGCATATTATATCCATGGCGTACGCGCTGATGGAATTCCAGCTTTTCCCCTTCCAATCTGTCCGTCTTGCCGCGCAGTCTCTTCAATCCTGCCGCCGGATCGACATCCAGCAAGACGGTCAAATCCGGAACAAGTCCCCCAGCAGCCAGCTCATCAGCCGCCAGGATCTCCCCCAGCGGCAACCCTCTGCCATAAGCCTGATAAGCAACGGTGGCATCAGCGTAACGGGAAGTCACCACCAGTTTTCCCTGATTCAAAGCCGGTAGAATTATCTCATCCACATGCTGAGCCCGATCGGCTAGGTAAAGAAATAGCTCGGCACGAGCGGCCATGCCGCCGCGCTTGGGATCAAGCAGTAAGCGGGTGAGGCTTGCGCCCAGCTTGGTACCACCCGGCTCACCGGTCAGCAGGTGGGGGACCTTATTCTTTTTCAAGTGCTTACCCAACAATTTTATCTGGGTGCTCTTGCCACAGCCATCCCCTCCTTCCAGGGAGAGGAAAAAACCATCTGTTCTATCTAATGCACTGTTCATATATCATTCACTCACTGTGATAATGCCGGAAACGTCCTTTTCACCACGACGACATCCGCCTACGCACTTCGTGCTACGGCGAGACAAGCAACGTTTTTTTTCAAACACCAACACCGTACCGTAGTAATCAAATCCTTTTTCACCACGACGTCACGACGTTTTTACCTGTCATTCCCGCGAAAGCGGGAATCCAATTCAACCTGGACACCCGCTTACGCGGGTGTGACAAGACGACTATTTTTACCGTCTTACGCCGCCTGCCCCGACCCCTTCGACAAGGCTCAGGGCAAACTACGAGTCCTTCGACTCACGTTGCTCGCTCAGGACCCTGCACCTGAGCGTACCAACACGAATGGTACAGGGCTACAAAGCACAGCATTCAGGGTTCATATTATCACAGGAGCTAATTCGATGTAAAGCGGGGAAAATACTGGCATCTGCAACGGATAAGCTGCTTCGTGAATTTATCCAGCATCGTAAACGGGAAGGCAGTCAGGATTTATTAAGATATAGAATAGAAGAAAATATACGGCAGGCTACAGATGGTATCACCAAAACGTCACAACTGGCCCTGAGTTAGTCGAAGGGTTCTCCTGCCTGCCAAGCCAAAGCCGTGGCGAAGGCTGGTCCCGCCGTCTTGCCAAGCCGTAGTCTCCATAAAAGCAAAGGCTGGAGCGTAGAGCGCAGATGAGGAAGACGCGGTCCCTTCTTCTTGCTACCCCCTACCCCCTCACCAGTTTATCTTCGCGGATTAAAATCCTATCTTCTTCTTGGGGTTCTCCGACAATGAAGTGAGCTTCTTTATCTCATCCACCACCACTGAGATTGCCGCACCGTGTTGCGCTAGCTTTCTATCGTGCTCATCAATCCGGCGTGCCAGTTCCCGATTAGTCTCCAGCACCCTCCGCAAACGCACGAAAGCGTCCAT
>JAUXIB010000157.1 GCA_030621225.1 candidate division FCPU426 bacterium | reverse complement strand
CGCCCCTGCGTTACTGGTGGTGAGCAGTTCCTTTCGGAACTGTTTTTTTTACTTATTTAGTTTCTTCATGAAGGCGGAGAGTAGGTCGATCGGCACCGGGAAGATGGTGGTAGAGTTCTTTTCGGTGGCTACCTCGGTCAGCGTTTGCAGGAACCGGAGCTGCATCGACTCGGAGTTGGCGCTCAGCTTCTTAGCGGCTTGGGCCAGCTTGTCGGAAGCTTGCAGTTCGCCTTCGGCATGGATGATCTTGGCGCGGCGTTCACGCTCGGCTTCCGCCTGGCGGGCGATAGCGCGGCGCATTTCCTGCGGCAGCTCTACGTCTTTTACTTCGACCACGCTGACCTTGATGCCCCAGGGATCAGTGTGCTGGTCGATCACCTTCTGCAGCGCTTTGTTGATCTTCTCCCGCTCGGAGAGTAGGTCGTCCAACTCTACCTGGCCGACGATGCTGCGCAGGGAGGTCTGGGCGATGAGTAGTGTGGCCGAGTAATAATCCTCTATGTTGACCACTGCTTCGGAAGACTTGACTACGTGGAAATAGGCTACGGCATTGACCTTGACCGGCACATTGTCTCTGGTGATCACGTCCTGGGGAGGTACGTCCATGGTCACGGTGCGTAGATCCATGCGTACCATTTTTTCGATAACCGGGATGACGAAGATGAGTCCGGGTCCGCGTTCTCCTACCAGGCGTCCGAGCCGGAAGATAACGCCTCGCTCGTATTCCTTGAGGATGTTGATTGCCGAGGCAAGGAAGACGATAATAACAATGATTCCCGTCATTAGTGGTGTCATTTTTTTGCTCCTTTTTTTGGTTTGCGTTTGCCCCGTTTAACGGGGATCCGTCCCGCTTCTTCATCCGGCGCCGCTTTTACCCAGAGAAAACCACCGCTGTGTTCGAGGATGGTTACCTGGCTTCCCTTGGCTATCTTGTTGTCGCGCGTTCGGGCGCTCCACAACTCGCCCCGGGTGAAGACACAACCGTCTTTGTCGGTGATGTCGTCACGCGCTTCGGCTTGGCTGCCGAGCAGCGCTTCCAGGCCGGTCTTTACCGGGAGGCGGTGCGCGCGTATTACCAGACCGATCAGCACACTGCAGATCAACAAGGTGGTGACGGCCATCGAGATGATTAGCCCCGCGGAGATGGCCAGAAAAGGGGAGTCGATCAGCATAAACGAACCAAGCACGAAGGCGCTGATACCGCCGACGGTTAGTATGCCGTGACTGGGGATAAAAAACTCTAGCACCAGTAGTACCATGCCAAAGAATAGCAGTAGCAGCCCGGCCAGGCTGGCGCCGATCGATTGCAGGGAGAAGAGGGCCAGGATCAGGCAGATGCCGCCGGCTACGCCGGCGATGCCGATACCGGGATTAGCGAACTCGTGGATCAGCCCATAGAACCCCAACATCAGCAGGATGTAAGCGACATTCGGGTTGGAGATTGCCAGCAGGAACTTCTTGATCGCGGAAAGCTCGATCAGGTCTTTGGCCGCGTTCGCCGTGGCCAGAGTGAGGGGGCCGCCGTTGGTCTCTACCGTCCGGCCGTCTATTTTTGTCAATAATTCGTCCAAGTCGGAGACGACCAGGTCGATTACCTTTAGCTTAAGTGCTTCCTCAGCGGAAAGCGAGGCGCTTTCCCTGATCGCTTTTTCTACCCAGGTGGCGTTGCGCTGCCTCGTCTTGGCGATGCTGGTGGCTGTCGAGACCAGATCATTTACTATTTTGGCCGAGATCACATCGTTCTCTTTGCCCGGAGATTTTTTCGCGTCCTTTTTGTCCTTGCCGGGCATCGACATCAACTGGACGGGATGGGCTGAGCCGATACTGGTGTTAGGCGCCATCGCCGCTACGTGTGCCGCCATAGTGATGAAAAGTCCGGCGGACGCCGCTCTGGCGCCGCGCGGTGAGACGAAGACAACTACCGGCACCGGGGAATTAAGGATCGCTTTGACCATCTCGTGCGAGGAGACCTCTAAGCCGCCAGGAGTGTCCAACTGTACCACCAGGCAGCTTGCCCCGGAAGCGGTAGCCTCTTCGATCCCGTTTTGCAGATACTTCATGGTGATCGGACTGATGATGCCGTGTAGGCGGATTACCTTTACTTGCTCTGCTGCCGCTGGGGTGACGCCGCTAACGAGGGCAAGCGCGATGAAGCCGATGATAATTCGTATCCTGATAGACATATAATTTCTCCCTTTTACCTCGGGAAGAGAAGGATAACATAATCCATACAATCGGTCAACTGTAAGTCAAAGCATTATGGAGATCTTTTTCACCACAACTAATTCTTATCCACAGATTACACAGATTACACAGATTCTTTCTTGGTAACTCAAAACTACCTAAAAACCACACTCACAAAATACGCAAACCCGTTTTCTCAAAAGTCCAATTACATAGATTCCTTCGTTATCATCGGTGTAATTTTTGTGTCCAACCTCAATTTCAATCCGTTAAAACCAAGAATGCTCCCCTGCTAGCAAAGAGTCCCCCTTGCTGCCTGCCCTGAGTCCATCGAAGGGTTATCCAAAAAAGAGCCGTTGACGTCGTGTCGTCGTGGTAAGTACCGTTATCTAAAGAACAATCTGTGGTACGGTTGTCGGAGACCACCTCGTGACTTCTCTCCACCGAAAATTATAAGAAGAAGTCGCCAATCTGTGTAATCTGTGGATTAAAAAGAGGCTAGATTAGAATCCCCGCAATCGTCGCCGTCCTACTTCGCTCGCCCGAAACACGCGTTATCAGACGAGCTTCGTAGGACTAGCTATATTAATATTCCGGCAATGGTGGCCGTCATAAATCCCGCCAGGCTGCCGCCGATGATGCACTTGATACCGAGACGCGCCAGGTCGCCCCTGCGTTCTGGAGCGATACCACCGATGCCGCCGAGGATGATAGCTAATGAACCGAAATTAGCAAATCCGCACAGAGCATAGGTGGCGATGATGATCGAACGGGGATGCAGGGCCGGTTCTCCGGCCTGCAGGATATTGCTCAGGCTGAAATAAGCGACGAATTCATTGAGGATCGTTTTTTGGCCCAGCAGGTTGCCGATGGTTACGGCATCGTTCCAGGGAACCCCCATAATGAAGGCGAGCGGCGCGAAGGCCCAACCTAATACTTGCTCCATGCTGGTGCCGAAAAGGCCGAAGAAGGCGTTACCCATAGCGATCAAAGCGATAAAGGCCAGCAGCATCGCGCCGACGTTAAGCGCTAGTTTCAACCCTTCGGCGGCGCCGCGTGCCGCGGCGTCTATGACGTTGACGCCGGGCGTTTCTATCTTTAATTGCATGCTGCCGGCGGTTTTAGGGCGTTTTGTTTCGGGCAGCATTATCTTGGCGATGGCCAGGGCGGCGGGCGCGGACATGACGCTGGCCGAGAGGATGTGCCCGGCGATGTCCGGAAAATGTGGTTGTAGCATCTGGATGTAGGCGACCATCACGCCGCCGGCAATGGTGGCCATACCTCCGGTCATCAAGCAGAAAAGCTCGGATTGGGTCATGCTTGAGATATAGGGCCGTACAAAGAGCGGCGCTTCGGTCATGCCGACAAATACGTTGGCGGCTACGGCCAGCGATTCAGCGCCCGAGACCTTCATCAATTTGGTCATTACCCTGGCCATGATCTTTAACATTGCCTGCAGTATCCGCAGGTGATAAAGCACGGCGGCTAGCGAAGAAATAAAGATGATCGTCGGCAGAATCTGGCAGGCGAAGATAAAACCGAGCTTATCGGAGCGGGCCAGGTCGCCAAAAATAAAAACGCTTCCGGCCATCGTCCATTCAATTAGCTTATTAGCGGCGCGGCCGATGTAGTCAAAACAGAGGTGACCGGCCCTGGTTTTGAGGATCAGCAGGGCGAAGGCCAATTGCAACAGCACGCCCCAGGCAACGGTGGTGCGCCAGGGGATCTTGCGCCGATCACTGGATAGCAGCCAGGCGATGCCTAGCAGTATCAGCAGACCGATTATGCTTGTGATCCGGTACATTAGTGATCCGTGGTTAGCTTTAGTTTCTGGCGCGGAGAATGAAATAAAGAAGTTGTAACAGCGCGGCGACTGCGGCGGCGACATAGGTCATGGCCGCGGCATTGAGCACGGCTGATACGCCCTTGGCTTCCTCGCCGCTGATCATACCAGAGCCGGTCAATACGGCCTTGGCGCGGGAGGAAGCGTTGAATTCCACCGGCAGAGTGATTAACTGAAAGAGTATTACGCCGGTGAAAAGAAAGATAGCGGCGTAGATAAGGTTAGACATTTGCAGTATAAAGCCGAGAAAGAAAAGGGGCATCACCAGTTTTGTGCCAATATTCGCGGTGGGCACAATGGCGCTGCGCAGCGCCAGCGGCGCGTAACCGGTCTTGTGCTGCAGGGCATGTCCTGCTTCATGCGCGGCGATGCCGGCGGCAGCTATTGAGTCGCTGCCGTATACTTGCGGTGAGAGACGCAATGTCCGTGAACGCGGGTCGTAATGGTCGGATAGCTGTCCTGCTACCTGCTCGATGCTGACGTTGTTTGCTCCCGCCTCCCGCAGAATGCTGGTTGCTACCTGTACGCCGGTTTTACCGCTTGAGGTGGCTATGCGGGAGTATTTTTTGAAGGCGCCCTTTACCCTGGCCTGGGCCCAGAGCCCCAGCAAAAGTCCGGGCAAGGCGATGACTATATATAGTGGATCAATAAACATAATTGTTTCTCCTTAGTTGATGATCAGTGATATTATCATACAGCCTTGATTGTGTCAATGGGATGGGTGGGGGGGGAACGGTTCATTGTTCGCGGGATGTAGGATGTCATGTGTCGAAGATAGCACTAGAGATGGATTATTATTATGGTAGAATGTAAACTTATGTAGATGGTGTCGAAAAACTTATTTTCGTAGATTAATGTGCCTATCTGCGTAATCAGCGAACAAAATCAGCGTAATCCGCGATAGCTAAAGGGCTTTTCAGAAGATCTCATGTATAAGAATACTAAAGGTAAAGTTATCAGCGCGCGATGCGCAACGGAAATTGCCGGAAAGCTGCGCCAGGCCGGGAAGAAGGTAGTCGTTACCAACGGTTCGTTTGATATTTTGCACGCCGGTCACGTGGAATATTTGGAGAGATCGCGGCGGCTGGGAGATGTTCTTTTCGTGGCCTTGAACAGTGATTCGTCTCTGCGGCGGAACAAGGGGAGGCAACGGCCGATTATTCCTCAACGGCAGCGTGCGTTGCTGTTAGCGGCGTTGGCCTGTGTGGATCATGTGGTGATATTTAGCGGCGATAAGCCGGACGGTTTTTTGCTCAAGCTCGCCCCCGATTATTACACCAAGGGAGGAAGTTTTCTCCGGGGGCGTCTGGCGGAAACGGAACGTCTTTTAGCGGCAGTGAGATGTAAGACGGTGGTATTTCCGTTGCGTAAAGGACTGTCTACTTCGGAGATTATTAAGAAGTGTGCAGGAGAGTGATTAAGAATTATGAGTTACCTGTCTCGCCGTAGTCCTGACGTAGTCAGGCAGAGGCGGATGAATTATGAAAACGGTGGTCAGGGGTCGGGACTCGTATCTAGTATCTGGTATCTAGTAGGCTGTGCCTTTACGAGCTACGAGCTACGAGCTACGAGACACGGTCTCTGAGTCCCAGAAAAGTGAACTTGAAAGAAAAAAGATTTACAGTATTTTTAGACCGCGATGGCACTATCTGTGCGGAAGAAAATTATATTTCCCGTCCCGAGCAGGTAGTGTTATTACCCGGTGCAGTGGCTGGGTTGCGGCGTATGGTGGAGCTTGGCGGCGCGTTGGTTATAGTTACCAACCAGTCTGGCATTGGCCGCGGCTATTATACGGAAAAAGACTTGATGGCGGTAAATGAGCGCTTGCGTGAATTATTGCGGGAACACGACTTGGCGTGGGACGGGTTGTATTATTGCCCGCATTACGCGGGAGGAGAAGTGAAGGAATACGCTGTGGAATGTGACTGCCGCAAGCCTCGTCCTGGGATGATAGAGCGGGCCCGGCGCGAGCTAG
>JAUXIB010000225.1 GCA_030621225.1 candidate division FCPU426 bacterium | reverse complement strand
ACGTCGTGTCGTCGTGGTGAGAAAGGTTTTGGTCGTTGTTGGTGTTATCCAAAAAAAGACGTTTCTCTGTGACCTCTGTGTCCTCTGTGGCTTGGTGTTTTTAAAAAACGTCGTGTCGTCGTGGTGAGAAAGGTTTTGGTCGTTGTTGGTGTTATCCAAAAAAAGACGTTTCTCTGTGACCTCTGTGGCTTGGTGTTTTTAAAAAACGTTGTGTCGTCGTGGTGAAAAAGACTTTTTCGGCATTACTAACAAAAACATATGCTCCGTAAATCGCGTGATAATCGAAACAACCCACTACTAAACGCCTGGCCCCTAGGTCTGATCTGGCTGGTCCTGCTGATCCACTTCTCCCCCGAGCTCTTCACGCGCCGTAGTTTCTGCTTCATCGACTTTTCGCGGCATTACTATCCGCTAAAGGCCTACGCCGTATCCTGTCTGCGCTCCGGCCTGCTGCCGCTGTGGAACCCGCTCATCTACTGCGGCTTCCCTCAACTAGGTGATATCCAAGTAAATATATTCTACCCCTTGAATCTAATTTTGCTAATCGGCGATTTTACGCACCGGCTCGAGCTTTATGTATTCATCCACCAACTGATCGCGGCCGCCACCGCCTATTATCTGGGGCGTTCGCTGAATTCAAGCCGCGGCGCGTCAACCGTGCTGGCCGCCGCTTATTCGCTTTCCGGATATCTTCTGCTCAGTCACCACGTCACCCCGGCCCTCTGCTCGCTGGCCTACCTGCCGCTGGTCATCGCCTGTTTTTACAGTTACTTCAACCGTGGCGGTTGGCGACATCTGCTCGGCGGTGTAGCCGCGCTCAGCTTGCAAATAACCGCCGGATATCCCATCACTGTCTATCAAACAATGCTGGGATTAGCAGTGCTATATCTCGTTATGCTGGCAACCAGTGCGCGGCCGAGGCAACCCGGTCATCAGTCACTGACCCCGGGATCACAAACCACTCCGCCCCAAAAACTTATTCCCCGAGGAGTTTTTGCCGCACTGGCCGTTTTCGCCGCCAGCGCGGTTGCCGCCGTCGTTCTGCTGCCATTCATAGAGCTGGTATCTATCTCCGACCGCATAGCAGGAACAACGCTGAAAGAAATGGTGCCAAAATCGGTCAGTTGGCAGGCGCTGAAGATATTCTTTAGCCCGGCCTATTTCGGCGTCCCAACTTCGCCTTTCTATCACGGCCCGGTACGTCCCGTCTGGCTAGGAATATATTACTGCGGACCGGTCCTGCTTTGGCTGGCCCTCTGCGCGGCCCTTGATCGGAGGAGCCAAACGCGCAATGCCTTTTTCGCCCTGGGAATCACCGGACTGGTCCTGATGTTAGCTGACCAGATACCCTTCTCAAATCAACTCTTGACCCACCTGATACCAGGGCTATCGGCGATCAATCACAAGGGAACGTTTTTCTCGCTGCTGCTCGTTTCTCTGTCCGTGCTATCAGCCCTCGGCTTTGACGCGGTAAACGCCCGGGCCGCGCGCAAAAACCTTCTGCCTTTGTTTTTGGCTGTACTGCTGATGATCCCGTTCTTTACCATCCCAAATCCCGTTCAGCGACCCGAGCTAATAGTTAGCAGTCTGTTATACGCCTTTTTTATCTGTCTCCTCGCGGCAGGATTATTACTAAAAAACAAATTTCCGGCAGGCTGGTTTCGTCCTTTTCTGATTGCGCTAGTTATCCTCGACCTGGCCAGTGCCGGTTGGATGAATTACCGCCAGGATGTAAACGAGAGCTTCTACCCGCAAACGCGGCCGAATCCCCTGCCCACTTTCAACGGCAGGACCCACCACCCCAGGCAGGTAATCGAAATTCACAAACGGATATGGGCCCCTAGCTACGAAGAATTTCTGTACTCGACCAAAAAACTTGCTCTGCCAAACCTCAACCTGCTCACCGACACATACTGCGTCGCCGGCTACGGTTCTCTTAACCCTTACCCTTACCGGGATATCTTCCACCGCGTGGAACAAAAAGAGTATCGTTTTGCCGCAGTCAGCAAGGCATACCGCCTGCTAAAAAATGGCGACTGCCTACTGGTAAATATAAGAAAGGATGGGACGCCGCTAATGATGGCCGAATATTTCAAGAGCAAAACATTCTGCCGGGACAACGGACTATCTTTCCACCGGCAACTGCCGGGCAAGATGGAGATAACACTTGAGCAAGCGGGAGAAATCGTCGTTAAAGAATGCTGGCATCCGGGGTGGAGACTATATCGAATCGGCGAATCGGCGACCCTACTTCGCCAAGGCTACGGAGGGCAGGCGGGGAGAATCGGCGAGCATCCGATCACGCAGTTATCAGGCTTGATGAGATTTAAGGTAGAGAGCGGCGGCAGTTACCTGCTGCGCTTTGAACCGTTCAGTTTTAAATTAGGATTATTTATCAGCTTATTATCGCTGGCGGCACTGAGCGCGTTATTGACTGCCTATCGCCTAATGCGTTATACGCATTAACCCAGGACTTGCTGTTCGTATCTTGTATCTCCAAGCGTATCTAGTAGCTCGTAGCTAGTAGCTCGGGGCTCGATGCTAGTATCTAGTATCTCGTTACTCGTATCTTGTTCTGCTGAATTCGGAAGCCAAACTAGATACTAGATACAAGATACTAAAACGACCCCCGATATCCTGTATCCGGTATCCCGTATCCTGTGTACCGTGTACCTTCTTCATAATTCATAACTCATAACTCAGAATTCCACATCCATCGAACTACGAACTATTTGAAGTACTCCACCGCATTTTTGAAAACAGCCAGCCCCTCTCCCTGCTGCGGCAATTCCTCCCCGCGGCGGCGGTATCCTTCCTTTAGCAGCGTCCAGTCATCGCGGTGCATAAAATGCACATTGCGCTCGGGATGGGGCATCATGCCCAGCAAGCGGCCGCTGCCGTCACAAACGCCGGCAATGTCATTGAGAGCGCCATTTGGATTATGCGGAAAAACCCCAGCGGCAGGCGCTCCAGCCGGCGCCAGGTAACGAAAAACAACGCGGCCTTTTTTCTCTAGTTGTTTTAAGACCGCCGGGCGGGCGTAAAACTTCCCCTCCCCGTGCGCCACCGGTACACGCATGCCGCCGATGCCCCGGCTAAAGACACATTCCGTTGCGGCTACCCCCAGATCCACCCAGCGGCACTCATAACGGGCGCTATTATTGTGCGCCAGCGCCACTTCGGTCACCCCATATTTACCATTGAGCGCCGGCAACAGGCCCAAGTTAACCATCACCTGAAATCCGTTGCAAATACCTAGTGCCAATTTATCACTCTCGGTAAAGCGCAACAATTCCTGCCAAAGATTATTACGGATCCGGCTGGCCAGCGCGTTACCGCTACCGGTATCATCACCATACGAAAATCCGCCGGGAAAAGATAGTATCTGATAATTCATTAACTTCCTGGCGCCATCTATCAGATCGTTAACATGTACGATCTCGGGTTTGGCTCCGGCGAGGGAGAAGGCGTAAGCCGTCTCCTCATCACAGTTTATACCGTATCCCGTGAGAACTAGTACTTTTGGTTTAGCCATTAGCTTCGTCTTTCGTCATTTGTCTTTCGTCGTTCGTGATCTACCAACGACGAACGACCAACGACTAACGACCATTAGGTTTAGTAATCCCTAAATCTCCGCTTATACGCCTCCTCCAAATCAGCAACACTCACGTCCGCCACCGTTTTTCCCGCCAAC
>JAUXIB010000245.1 GCA_030621225.1 candidate division FCPU426 bacterium | reverse complement strand
CCCAATTTAGAGGCTCCAAAGAGGGGAATCTGTGGATAGGGTTTAGTAGTTCGTTGTGGTAAAAACACGGTATTTGCTTGTAAATAAAAACCAACTGATTTGGAAATTAGCCTTAAACGCGGTTTAAGAGGAGAATCATGAAGAAATTAGCGATATATCCCGGTACTTTTGATCCACCGACAAACGGCCATCTGGATATAATTAAACGAGCACTAAAGATATTCCCCAGCCTTTTAGTAGCTGTTGCCGATAGAGGAGCAGGAGAAATGTTTAGTTCGGTTCAGCGGGTAGCAATGTTAAAAAAAGCTCTGGCCGGCGTAAAACGTGTGCAAATAGAGACATTTTCCGGGTTGTTGACTGATTATGCCCAAAAAAAAGATGCCTTGGTTGTCGTCAGAGGATTGAGGGTCATCTCCGATTTTGAATATGAGTTCCAGATGGCATTGATGAATCGACGTTTAAAAAATGGTTTCGAAGTTATGTTTCTACCGCCGAGCGAAGAGTATTCCTTTCTAAGTTCCTCCTTGGTAAAGGAGATTGCCAGCTATGGGGGAGATGTTAGTCAATTTGTTCCACCAGGAGTAAATCGTTTGCTCAAGGATAAACTAGAAAGAGTAAAAAACGGTTGACGCGAGTCGATAGATTCATTATAATACCCCCTCGCTTGGCTTGGGTGAAGCCGTGAAGGATAAGCGGTCTTCGGTCCAGGTATTTTTGTTTAAGAACTTTATGAGGAAAAAACTATGGCTCTGCCAAAAAGAAGACATTCTAAGACCAGAAGCAAAAAACGGCGCACTCACTGGAAGTTATCAGCGCCCGGTCTTTCCACCTGTTCGCAGTGCGGACAAAAAAAAATGCCGCACCGTCTTTGCCCTAACTGTGGTTACTATAAGGGCATGGAAGTGACAAAAGGGGAAAGATCTTGAGCTCTGGTTTGCGTGTCGCGGTTGACGCAAATGGCGGTGATTTCGCACCAAAGTCTGTGGTCGAGGGCGTGCTGCGCTCTCGCGTAGATAATCCCGGTATCAAGATAATACTGGTTGGCGATGAGAAAGCGGAGCAAGTTTTCGCTCAGCTTGGCGGGCTGACCCCCGGGATAACCTTCAAGCGTGCTGCTCAGGTTATCGGCATGGCTGAGCATCCTACGGACGCGCTGAGGGCCAAACCGCAGGCGTCATTGCTCATATGCAACAGGCTGGTACGTGACGGGGAGGCGGATGCGGCATTTTCCGCCGGCAATACCGGTGCGATGATGGCTGCGGCTACGCTGACCATCGGCAGGGTAAAGGGGGCCAGCCGGCCTGCTTTACCTACGCCAATCCCGAACCTCAAAGATGGGTCTACCGTGCTTTTGGACGCCGGAGCAAACTCTGACTGTAAGCCGTTCCAACTGCTACAGTTCGCGGCGATGGGTACGGTATACGCAAAAATATTATTGGGAGTTGATAATCCTAAAGTGGGGCTGTTGAATATTGGTATCGAGAGCAGCAAGGGCAATGAACTTACGCTGGAAACACATGGACTTTTCACCAGGAAACTACCTAACTTCGCCGGTAATGTTGAAGGTAACGCAGTTTTCAAGGGCGAGGTGGACGTAGTCGTCTGTGATGGATTCGTTGGCAATGTTTTCCTTAAGACCGCGGAAGGGACCGCGAGTTTTCTGCTAACTAGTTTTCGCCAGAAGGTGAAAAAAAACCTGCTGGCCAAACTGGGAGTGGTGTTGATGCTCCCCGCTTTGAAGTCGTTGCGGCGCAGGGCCGATCCACAGGAGTATGGTGGTAGTCCTCTGCTTGGGTTGCGGGGAGTGAGCATCGTGGGGCATGGGGCTTCCACCGCTGCGGCGGTGTGTAATGCGATTCGTCTGGCGGGGGAATTCAAAACCAAGCAGCTCTGCGAAAAGCTGGAGCTTGCCTTGAAAGGACAGGAAAAAGAATGAGTGAGAGAAAAAAGGTAAAGATCACGGCCACCGGACGTTACGTCCCACCGAAAGTGATGACGAATAAAGATCTGGAGAAGATCGTAGACACTAACGATGAATGGATTAGGACACGTACGGGGATCCAGCAACGCCACGTTGCCGAAAAAGGAGTGGGCAGCTCAGCCTTGGGGGTGGAGGCGGCCCGCAAAGCGTTAGATAAGGCTGCTTTTGACCCGAAGGATATTGACTTCATACTGGTAGCCACCGGTACACCCGATTATTATTCTTTTCCCAACACCGCTTCTATTGTCCAGAAAGAACTCGGGGTGCCGCCGGGTGTGCCGGCTATGGATGTTTCCGCCGCGTGCAGCGGTTCCGTTTACGCGCTTTATACCGGGCACCAGCTAGTGGCTAGCGGTGATTATAAGAACGTGCTGGTAATCGGTACGGAAGTTATGACTTCCATCCTTAACTGGGATGACCGTGACACTTGCGTACTTTTCGGCGATGGCGCCGGAGCGATGCTGTTGCAGCCTGCCGCAGAGGGCGAAGGAGAGATACTGGGACATCACCTTGGCGCGGACGGCAGTGGTGGGGACTTGTTAATGGTTCCGGGCGGTGGCTCGCGCAACCCGACCAGTGCTGAGACACTGGAGAAGAAATTACACGGCATTACCATGCAGGGGACACAGGTATTCAAATACGCGGTCAAGGCAATGGCCGATTCCACCCTGAAAGTGCTGAAAAAATGTAATCTTCAGGCCGAGGATGTAAAATTAATAATACCCCATCAGGCTAATGACCGAATCATAGAAGCGGTATCTCGGCAATTAAAACTGCCGCGTGAGCAGTTTCTATCGAATATAGCGAAATATGGCAATACCATGGCGGCTACCACCCTGATCGGATTGGATGAGGTGATAGAGCAGGGTCGCGTAGAGAAGGGCGACTTGGTGTTGTTGGTGGTTTTTGGTGCTGGCTTTACTACAGGGGCAAGCTTGATTCGATTATAATCGTCGTTTGTCGTTCGTCTATCGCGAACTATGATACTAAGGAATTTACACCCTCCCCTAACCCCTCCCCCTTGAGGGGGGAGGAAAAAGGTGGGGGTGGGACCTAAAGGGTGGAGGTGGAGCAAGTGTATTTGGCACCATCCGCCTCTTTATCCCCAACCTTGATGTATGTAATATTGGAGT
>JAUXIB010000036.1 GCA_030621225.1 candidate division FCPU426 bacterium | reverse complement strand
TGGGCTTGTGTCTTTTAGTTTGCGGAATTAAAAATTCAAAAACAAGGACGAGGGAGAATATTCTACTCCAATCTTTCTTTGTTTTTTGTTTCGTTCGGCCTCTAATCCTCCAATAACATTCTAACATCCGCCCCTGACAAAAATGGGGGGGTCAGGAAAACTATTTTGAATAACTCAACAGTGGCCCCTAAATCCCTAAATCACACTAAATCTTGTTACCTCTCTTCCCATATTCATTCAACGTCTCCAGGATCACCGGAAATCTCCGTTCCCAGGTCCAACAACTCCGGCGGCAGTTGTTCCAGGTCGCTCTCCCGACGGTAGTTAAAGACCGTCAACTTGATCTGGTTTTTCGCCCGGTCATGGACACAGGCCGCGCGATAGCGAAAACACATCCGGCCCAGGTCCTCCATCCGTCCGAGGAAGTAGCGGCGCCTTGGCCTTACCGTCAATTCTCCCGCCTCGTCTATCTGAAAGCGCAACCCTCTCATCTCCGGCCGGGCGCGCAAAAACTCGACCGCGAATTCCCGTGGGGTCTTACCCTTTAGCAGCATATCAGCCAGAGAAAGGTGCCACAAGCACAGCTTGCGCAGGCGCCACTGGAAGACCATCAGTTTGCGCCCAGCCTGCAGCGAAGTCTTGATCAAACGGAACGCGGCCGGAACTTGAAAGGAGATCCCCAGAAACGCCCAAGTGGTTAACTCCCGTTGCTGAACGGTAAAACTCCGGCATAGAGCCATGAGAATGCCCGCCGGGCCTTCCCCCTTGTCCTGCGACATGAAATGAATCCGGACAAAAGCAAAGAAAAGCGCGTCCGCGGGAGAAAAGAAGGCGAGGATCAAGCAGGCGCCGTCGGACATATCGTAACGAAACCCGCTCCAGTTTCCGGGCAGGTCCGGTATCTCCGTTTCCTCAACCGCGGCACGCGACAGCCTGCGCGCCGCTTTGCGATAACGTTTCAACACCTTGGCCTCGTCCAGCCGCTGCGGCGAAGTCATCCATTCGGCTTCCAGCCGGACGTAATGATCGTCCTCCGCCTCCAAACGGTTGAACTTCTTGCCAAAGTTATAAGAGGAAATGTTCCAGTTCTTGGGGATCTGAAAAGAAAGACCGGCCCAGGCCAGGCGATGAGTATTCTTTGCAAAACGTTTTTTCATAATTCAGATGTATTATGTCCCGGGAATGCCCAGGAATGCAAAAACCACGTCAACGACTCAGTCTTCGGAGCGCCGCCGCCGGGATGGGTTGCTTTTCGAAGCCGGGGCCGCTCCAGCTGACGACGAGGCCCTCCGCACCGCCGCACTCGAAGAACGAGACGCGGATAGGATGCAGGCCCTTGCGGAGCGCGACCCGGCC
Source organism: candidate division FCPU426 bacterium (assembly GCA_030621225.1). GTDB lineage: Bacteria > Oederibacteriota > JAUXIB01 > JAUXIB01 > JAUXIB01 > JAUXIB01. Next base: position 16,060 of record JAUXIB010000036.1, on the reverse strand, counting down.
TGACTCCTCCACCATCGCATGCTGACCATCGTTGTCGACGATAACCTCGTCCCCGATCTCAAGGCGCGAACCGTCGTCCGAGTTAGTATAAAAGGTGTATATCCCTTTGGCCGGCGCGTCGACGAAGCCGTCGAACACCATTGCGAAGCGCTCCGTGTGACGCGCCCTCGAGATGTCGAAACCCTTCGCGTCGCCCAACGTTTTCGGCGTGAGCTTGGCGAAATCGGGCAGCTTTAGCCAGTCAGTGTTCGACTGGAGGTACACGCGAAAGTCGAGGCCCGACTTAACGGCGCCGGGCTCCACGGCGGCCTTGAGCATGAGCCGCCGAGTGCCCTGCTCCAGCAGACGAAGGTAATTGGCGTGGTACTCTTTCGGCGGCATGGTCCACTCCTTGAGGAGCGTGACGCCCTGCCGGATGCACAGCGAGGTGAACCGCTCAAGCGTCTTGCGGATTTCCGGTCGCACCGTCCGCACGCCGTCCTCCGCCAAGCTGAACATGCCTCGTGGCCCGTCGGCTGGCTTCTTCGCCTGCTCCAGCACCGCGTAGTCGAGGGGTAGGCGGGCCACGCAAACTCGCTCCAGTAGCTCGGGGCTGTCCGCGACGGCTTTCTCGGCTTTGGCGAAGAATTCAGAGTATTGATCCATCAGCGCCGGCGAAAGGTGCCCCTTCACCGGTGTGTAAGGGCTGTCGTATATTCCGAGCCGGGCGCCCGATTTTTCGAGCTCGTCGTGCATGAGGTCGATGTAGGAACGTATCTGCTTGCCGGCCGCGCCGTAGTAGCCCTGGAGAAAATCCGTCATTACCGCATCCAGATCGACTTCCGGATCCCACATGATCTTGGCTATCAGGTAGGCGCGCAGCTCAAAGAACTCTCCCCCCGCCTCTCTGCTCCCCTGCTGGAACATCGCCGTGCAGTTGTTGTCGACGAAGTACCTGATGTTCGGCTGGAGCACGCGGAGGTTGGGGAACGGGCTCACAAGGTTCGAAAACTGGATGACGTAGTCCCAGATCAGGATGTCGTTCGATATCCGTCCCCAAGCCTCCACGTCACGCCGGAAGGACTTGCTCGACGGGTCGGTTGCGATCGGCCTGCTGCGATCGCACTCGATGCTGCAGAGGACAATCTTGACGTTCTTGGCCGGCCTCAGATTCTTCGGGGCCTTTCGGCTGTATTGGTAAGCGAGCGTCGAGATGGTCTTGTCGGGAAACTCCGCGGCGACGCGGTTGACGAATGCGATCAGCGATCCCGCGTGCGATTCCTCCCGCGCGTCGATCATGCGGCAACGCTTACACGCGCAAAAGCCGTGGTTATCGTTCTGGCTCACGGACCAGACTTTCTTCTTCGGGTTCTTCGCCATGTCCTTCTTCAGCTTCTCGACCATGATCTTGAAAACGTCCGGGTTGGTGAGGCACAATTGCTTGTTGGGAACGCGCTGGCCATTGATCTCGGAAAAATACTCGGGATGTTTCTCGAAGTACTCTTTCGGCCCAATGAGCCACTGGAAAGTATGTACCCCACCTGAGTCATCGGACTTGAGCTTGTGCCATTCCCTGTAATCGGCGTTCCCGGCGTGCCGGTAGTAGACCTCTCGGAAACGCAGGCCCGGCACCTGCGTCACGTCGAGATCGGGGAACTCGATCTTCTCGCGGCGCGGGATCACCGTTGCTCCTGGAGTGTACATGCGACAACCCAGGTGGTCCTCCAGAAACGTATACGCGCCGTAGACGGTTCCCTTTCCCGAGCCCCCCGCGATAACGAGCGAGTCGCCCGCGGTCCTGATCGTGAAGCCGTCTTCTCCGAGTGCGGCGAAGTCGATAGTGACGCCGAGTTCGGCGAGGCGGCTGCTCTTGCCGACGACGATCTCGTCTTTCCTGCGGGGAACGACGTCGGTGACCGTCTCGATCTTCCTGCCGAGGATCTCGCCAAGGTAGCGCGAGAGAACGCCTGCCGCGCGCGTCTCGGCGGCGGTTGCCTTGTCGGGGACCACAACTCGCAACTCATCTGCCCCGTTCGCCATGCTCGATACAGTCACTGCCATCGCCAACACCGCAACACCAATCTTCCCAAACGCTCGTACATCCATGGTCTCCTTTTCTTGCTCGCGCGTCTTTTCATCTTTCGCTGCTTGGTTTGTAAAGTTGTGATTTATCTAGTTGCCTAGGCAACTAGATACTAGATACCAGCGACCAGATACTGTCTTTAAGCCACAGTTTCTCCGTCAACCGACCCCACCTCGATCTCGACCTCCCCCTTCTTGGTAATGCGCCGTATCTGGCCGTCAGCGATCAAAATAACCCGATCTGAACGGGAAAGCATTTTCAGATCATGGGTAGCGGTGATCACCGTGATGCCAAGGTCTTGCTTCATCTCAGCCAGGAGATCGATGATCTCCTCGCCGGTCTTGAGGTCCAGGTTACCGGTCGGCTCATCCGCTAATATAATAGACGGTTTATTGACCAGGGCGCGGGCAATGGCGATGCGTTGCTGTTGTCCACCAGAGACCTGTGAAGGCAGGTGGGTGAGCCGATGTCCCAGGCCCACTCTGGTCAGCACTTCGGCCGCCTCCTGCTTGGCCTGCTCAAGGCTTGCCCCGGCAAAGACTCTGGCGATGGAGACGTTCTCCAGCGTCGTCATACTGCCGATCAGATTAAAGGACTGGAAGATGAATCCTATCTTGTGGCAGCGAAACCAGGCCAGTTGGGCGGAAGAGAGGTGGGCCAGCTTGGCGCCCTCAAAGAGCACCTCTCCCGCGCTGGGGGAATCAAGACCACCGATCATGTTAAAGATCGTCGACTTACCCGACCCGGAAGGCCCCATAATTGAAAGATACTCTCCCTGGGCGACTTCCAGATTGATCCCCCGCAAGGCGTGCACCTTTTCCGCGCCCATGGTGTATACCTTGGTTACGTCTTGTACTGTAAGGATAACTTCGCTCATTCTTCGTGCCTCAAGGCTTCTACCGGTTGTTTTCTGGCCGCCATATAGGCCGGTATTATGGAGGCCACCACAGAAAGAACAGTGCCAATAACAAAAGAGATCATCAGCGCTTTAATCACCGCCGCCAGCGGGAAATATTTAAATACATACGCCTGGTAGCTGACAAGCGCTACGCTGAGCGCCACTGTCATTCCCAGGATAATACCGCACAACGTACCGAGAACTCCCTGCAAAGAGGACTCAATCAAAAAGGAACGGATAATAAAATTGTCATGGGCACCAAGGCACTTGAGCGTACCTATCTCGCGCACCCGTTCGGTGACCGCCATAAACATGGAATTGCTGATCCCCACCAGGGTGATCAATAAAGTCAAAAACAGAAACAATACCATCAGACTGTCACCAGTGCCCACGTTCGAGATGTCCACATCGGACTTTTGCAGCAGGATATTGAGCGCCCGCTCGTTAACCTCCACCAGAGCGTAGATGATGCTATCGGTAATCAGCATGTGCGCCAAAAAGGCGATAGCCAACACTACGCCGGTCATAGTGACCAGCGAGCGAAGCAGCCGGCGCCGCAGGGAGCCCCAACTGATCTTGAAGGTAACAAGCCAGGGAACATCCTTTTGCACAGGAATCTCACCCATTACCTGCTTTTTAATTTTTAATTTTGCATTTTGCATTTTCACTTCTTTTTTACCCCCTGCGTCCCGTATCGCGAAGCGACAAGCTCTGCTTATACCTCATTCATAATTCATAATTCAGAACTCAGAAATGTCCACCTTCTTTTCTTCTTACTTCTTATCTTATTGATGCCTATTCAAATCTATCGGTATCGGCTGCTCGGTAACATAGGTGACCAGCAGCGCTATGACGATGATAATCAACTCACCTACTATCAGACCGATAAAGAGATCACGCGCCCGTTGATAGGTCTCTCTATTGCCGTACTTAGTGATCATGGTCTTACACAACCAGGCAATAAAAATAGAGAACCAGTAATTCCTCATCAAGGGGTTGACCAGCATCAGCAAGCCGATCGGATGCGGTATCCAGAACATGAATTGGCGAAAATACAGCAGCGCGCCCATCAGCAAGGCCCCGAAGCCGATCCACAGGCGGTTATTAGATATGTCAACCGGCGGATTCTGGCTCATGGTAGCGATCATATTATACATTCCTTGCGGGTACTGACTGTAAAACCACTCGTTCATCGCGTCCCCGCCCAGGTTATAAGCCATCATTAAATGTACGCCCAGGGAGACAACGACCGCTATGCCGACACTCAGTAGTATCGCCAGGTGGAACCGTCCCCGTTTCAGCCGCAGATCATCTCTGATCTTGATAGCGTTGGCCATCGCCGGCGCGATGAAGGCCTTGAGGTCCAGAAAGAAGACACTGTAATAGACCATTAGCGGGGCAAACAACGAAGAGGCGGCCCAGCTCTTGTCCATGCCGAACATGGTCCTGATGAAATGCAACGGCCCGGTAAAGGCCTGGAACCCTAACAGCCCTCCTTCCGCTACCGCCCGCACCATGCTAATGGTCAGCATCAAGATCACAAAATAGAAAAATATCGTGTGGAAAATGTTCGCGCCCATCCAAAAGCTGAGAGCCAGGATCAAGATAATAGAACAGCCAATAAACAGGAGCGATGAGATGCGCAATTCCCGTTGTTCGTCCGGGGCCAACCCGTGTAGCGACGCGGGCTTAAAGAAACACAAGAGATATTGGCGGCATTTGTAAAGGATCACCAGCGAAAATATTATCAACGCGCCCGAGCTCTCGGCACTGGCAAAGTTCAGGGTATACCACCAATCCCTGCCGAAGGCCGCCTCAGACTGGCCGTATCCCAACCAGACCATCAAAAGGACCTGGACCATGTAGAAAACAAAGAAAAACCAAAGCGAGAAAGAGATATTCGCCGGGATAAGAAAGGCCAGGCCGATCATGGTGAAAAATATCTGGCAACGACCGGACTGCAAACCCTCAAAAGAACTACCGGCCAGATAGGACGTCCAAACATTAGTTAGTTCTATCTGATTCAAGCCCGGAAAGATGTCCATGTAACACAAAGCGTTCCAACCCATGACCAGGGCGGAGATAGAAAAACCGACCCAGAACAGTCCACTGGTAAAAATACGCGGCAGAGACCCGTCCTGCTTGCCTTCAAAACCGGCCAGGATCTCCGGCAACTGAGCCAGCGGGTAGATCAGGCGCTCGTGATGGGCCCACTGGCGAAAGATGAGTACGTTAAAGGTCATCAGGATAATATAAGTCAAGCCAAGCAGCACTCCCCAGGTAAAGAGCGGCCTGAACCAATGGTGCCAGGGCGTGTCGCCGATAACAAACTGTTTCAAGCTGGCGTTAAAGGCGGGGAACTCGGCGATTATCCCTTCTACCTCCTCGCTCATTTCCTCACTCTCAAGACCGGGACCGGGGACGACCACCAGTCGCGCGGAAACGCCTGTCAATTTAGTGATGACCTCAGTTACTTTAGTGACGGCGTCGAGCTGGTTGACCACTCGCTCTTTGGCCAGCTCCAATTCGCGTTTTTTCGTGTCCAGTTTCCCGGCCTCTTCCCGTAAAGCCTTGATCTGAGCATCGATACGGGGGAATTCCTTGCGCTCCGCCCAGCGGCGTTCCTTGCGCAGCACCTTCATCTCAGCGGCGTTCTCCTGCAGGCGAATGTTCTTTAGCTCCCATTCGTTATCAATGACTTCTTTTCGCCCCGCGAGCTCACTGGCGTCGCTGACCGAACGCAGGGCGTCTATTGCCGCCAGGACCAGGGCGTTAGCTTCATTCTCCGCTGTTGGTTCTCTCAGCTCGCCCGCGGACAAATACTTTTGTAGTTCCCGCAGGCGGTTCAATGCCTTTCTGCCCTGGATCAACCGCTGGATCCTGGCCAAATAGCCGGAGAAATCCTCGTTAGGCAGCTTGATGAAGCCGGGGTAGGCGCGCAGTCCTTTGGGCAACCCCCGGCGGAAGAGACTGACCCTGGCAAAGGCCTCTTTCTCCAGCTCCTGCAAGGTCGTTTTCCTCTGCTCCGCTTCTTTTTCCAGAGCCTTGATCCGGTGCTGGTACTTGGGATCATACTTTATATTGATATCGCCCTGTATTTCCTCAAGCCGCGCCATCGCTCGCTGGTAAGCGCGGGCGTTCGCTTGAATCCCCGGCACACTAAGCAGGAAAGACTCGTTGATATAGGGCTCAACATGAACGTTCCACTCGGATTGGTCAGTATTCCAGTATTCGTTGAACAAACTGCCGGCTACAGGCACCAGTTGCGAAGCCAGGCCAAAGGTGGAAAGCCCGGATGATACCGTACCCATAATAAAGATCACCAATATCTCCGCGACACTGAGTGGTTTAATAAAACGGACCAAACGACAGACCGGGTTGATCAGGATGATCGAAGCGAACAACAACACATACGGCAGTACCGGGATCTGTGTAGAGGTGACATAAATACTGCGGCGGTTTTCAAAATAAATAGTAATAAAGGCGAACAGTGCCGCAAAGAACGTTCCCCAGAGCAAAGACCTGCCTGTGATTTTAGCTTTATTTTCTTTCATAATCCTTATTGCCTGCCCAGAGGCCGGCCATATTCTATTTAATATCGTAGTGCCCGGAGAGCCAAGGGGATAAGCTGAGGATGGATATTGATCCTCCCCCCTCTCCCTAGCCCTCCCCCTCTAAGGGGGGAGGGAATCGCATTTCCTCTCCCTTGAAGGAAACGGCGACAGCATAAAAATAGTTTGATCGCCTGCCCGTAGGGCCGAGGACTAAGGTGAGGGTGCATATTATCACCTGTCTTCTCCCCCATCAAGGGGAGGATAAATGTTAAGCGCTGCTCGTAATTGCTAGACTTAAATATCAGCGTTCACGATGTCCTGGCATTCGACACCCAGCAACTAGCGACTAACACATCTTTCACACTCAGAAAATCAACGGCTTGATCATCTTCGCTAAGATGCCAATACCCACTGCGACCATGGCGATCAAGCCCATGCCGCAAGCGAATCCGGCCATCATTACCGGAGTATATTTCATCCACATATCACCAAACTTGCGTCGGAAATAAAAGCGTCCGACCAGCGCTCCGATCATCTCGAAAATAAGCGGTCCGGGAGTTCCTTGCCCCAAACCGCGTACCAGACCGAATACCAGCAACGTCGGCAGTCCCAGAAAAGAGAGGAACATGAAAGCCCCGGTTCCGCACAGCAGCCCGGAATTAAAGTATTTCCAGTTCCAGGCTTCCAGGAACTGCGAGCTGCCTTCAGAGGTGGCGCTGAACATCAAACATGTGTTCTTGGCCTGCAAATCCCACATCTGCTGGGCAAAGGGATAAGCTTCTGACGGTACCGGCGCCATGGTCCAGAATAAATGCGAGAAAACAAGGGAGGCGACGATAATGATCGGAATGGTCACTATCTGGGCCTTGATCTGCGAGATGATCTTGGTACCGGTCAGTTCCAGGATACGGAAATCTACTGTGGCCATGCCGTAATTATAGAGGGGCGCCGGCGCAAACCAGATCTTTACCCCGCGATAACCACTCAGTATGTAGGTCGCTTCCCTGATCATCGGGATCTCGATGGCCTGCCCGCACAACCCCTCCAGCTTGGCCGTAGCATAGGAAATAATCGGCGTATAAACAACGGCATAGAACACAAAATAAGGCCAGGGGAAGCCGGGTATCAACCAGATCGAAACACCGATCCAGGTGGCGCTGGTCAGTATGTAAATACCCAGGGCAATAAATATCGAAAAATCACCGCGTTTGACATTATCGGTCACCAGTTTGTTCCAGCCGCGTGACATCCTTTGCCCCAGGCCCTGACGCGACCGGTCCTGAGCGGTATTTTTGCCCCTGGCGCGCAAGGCGTCTATCACGGGCCCGAAGATCTTGCCCATACTGACCAGAGCGATCGCTACGGTCAAGCCGATACTAAAGGAAAGATAAAAATCAATGTTATTTAAAAACAGAGTATTGATCAGGTCTGTGCCGGGCTCCCAACTGTGCAGTATCTTATACTGATAAAGGATCGGATTAGCCACGATGGTGATCACCACGCCCAGGAAGCCGCCCACCACGGCCCAGAAGGGCATTACCATGCCCCAGATGAAAGCGCCCAGGTCAAAGGTAATGTTCATGGCCACCGCCGGCAGGAAATGACCGACCTGAGGCGTAAGATCCAGCCAGGGAACCGGGATGAGTTGGATAGATTTGGCCAGCACCGCGCCGGTAACCGCGGGGAAGCCAATGTAGACCGCGCCAAAGACTAAGCCGATAACCCCGCCGATGGAAAAGCACCGCCAGCGCCACTTCTCCTTGTCTTCCTTAGTGTTAACCAGAGCGGTGATCCCTGAGGCCGCTACCGGCGCCATGGGGAAGGGCAATTCCTCCACGTCGCTGGTCAAACGATACAGCACGTATCCCAGACCATAATGGTCTATCTTCCAGATCACTAAGGAAAAAGAAGTGAAGAGGATCGGCGCCAACCAGATCATTCTGAAAAAACCAGGCCCAGCCTCTTGGATCTGCACCGCTGTGGGCGCGATCCAGGTAGGAATCTCAGAGGCGATGCCCATAGCTTGTACGTAGTCCGACTGCACAAAAAATTGTTGCCATAACAAGCCCTGGAAGGGCATAGCCAGGGCCAGTCCGGTCATATAATAAAGGATATAGATCTCCTGCATCTTGAGGTCTTTGAACGACCTGCGGGCTACCTCAGCGAAAAGGATGATCATCACCCAGCGGGCAGCGGTATTGATGCTGCCGGCATTGCCAATGAACAGGGTCAGGTACATAGACCCCGGCATGATAATGAAGCCAAGGAAGACGGCGCCAAGCACTGCTTTCCAGTTGAAGCCATCCGCGAACTCCTCGGGCGGCTCCATCAATCGCCGATATTCTTCTAGTTCTCTGTCTTGGTTTGTTTTTACCATTACTATTCGTCGTTGGGCGCAGCATGCTGCGCCCCTACTTACGCTACAGGCGCTTTATACTTCACACTTCCACATTTACATTTTCAGCATTCATAATTCAGAATTCACAATTTGTCTTTTTTTCTGCTTCGCCCTTTTTAATTTTTCATTTTTGCTTCTTCCTTGGGCGCAGCATGCTGCGCCCCTACTTACGCTACGGGTAATTCAGAATTCATAATTCAGAATTCACAATTCGTCTTTTTCCCTTCTTCCCTTCTGCCTTATACAATCCCTCTGCCCTTTTTACGAAAACCATGCGTTCAGAGGGGGCCAGGTTACGCCAATACATCAAATATTTGCGCAGCTTTTCAAGAAACGGTTTGTTAGTAACCACCCAGTTGGAATCTTGGCCCGAGATCCGTTTAATGTCCAAAAAGATCCGGTAACAATTCACCACCTCATCAAAAGCCGCCAAAAAGACTACATCCTGGGTCACGCCCAGATCAAATGGCGCCAGGGCCAGATTATATTTCAAGCCGATGATCTTCCTCCCCTTGGCGTCTTTTCTCAGTTCTCTGCCCAGCGGCTTGGCGACCAGTTCACCCATGCTCGCCTCGGTATAGATCGAGAAAAAATCCTCCAGATAGGCCATGATACCCACGACCTGATCAGTGGAATAAATAAAAGGGAAGATTACCTTCATCTGCTCACCGTCATGGTCAGGCATGGTCCAGCGCCGCTTGCCCGAGGGCACTGCCGTGCGAGTAGCCACCGAAGCCGGATAGAGCGTGGAGAGCAGCACGATGGCCAAGGTGAACAATATTACGTAGACTACCATCAGCGAGGAAAAATTCAGGTTCAGATCGCTGAACAGACCTACCTTGACCAGTAGCATCGCCAGGCTCTGCCCGATCATATAGCCGCCGACCGAGCCGATCACACCGTAAACAAAGGCCTCGGCCAGGAAGAACAGTCCGATATGGGTAGGGTTGAGGCCGACGGCATTATAGACGGCGATCTCGTATTTACGCTCATAGACCGAGCCAAGCATGGTATTGAGAATAATAGTGCCGGCGATGATGATCGGGATCAATAACCGGGCCAGACCGCCAATGGAAGTCTTGTAGCCGGAACCAATATAATAGGTCCCGGCCGCAGTCGCGCGCAGACTCTGGTCATCGCTCTCGCCGGTCCTAAAGGCCTTCTTGCTGGCAACAAAAAATTTAGCGGTCGTCGCCTTGAGCATCTTCTCCACTACCGACCAAATGGCAGTGTCGTCCTTGAATTTGAGCGAAACGCTGAAGGGCTGAGCGCCTAACTGCCGCGAGGTCTCCTCCGGCAAAAAGAGCAGCGAGGAAGTTTGTACATAGATAATGCCGGTGTCATCCTGCACCTCCTCGGCTACCTTGCCCACATCCATCTCAGCTCCGGCTGTCTCCGTGCCCTGCTTCTCTGATTTCTGGATCGGCAGTATCAGCCAGTTATTAAGGTCCCTGATCTCCATCAATTGCTGGTCATCAAGAATACCCACCAGAGTGAACTGATGCCCGCGAAAATCGAGCTTTACCTGGCCCACGTCCTGAGAAGTAAGCTTCAGCGCCCTGGCCATAGACAAGGTGATCACCGCTTCCCAGGCGTCATCACTGGAAAAGAAACGCCCCCCGGACAAAACAGGCATCGGGGCCAGGAAGCCGTCTTCTTTGGCGGAGAGTCCGAGCACCGCGTTGATCTGTGCCCGCCGGCCGCCAAGATGCAGGGCCAGTGGTTTGTCCGGTAATATCCAACGGCGCACAAAAACATCCGCCTGGGCGCTGAAAAGATCCAGGAAAACCCGCAAACTGCCCTCGTCCATCCTGCTGTTGCCGGGCCAATGGTACATCAGACCGCTGTAAGCAGGGTCATCAGAAACCTCGATCACCGTAGGACTCATCCGCTTGGAGACGCTGGAAAAAGTCAGCAAGGCAAAAGTGACCAGAACAATGGTGCCGGTAGTCAGGGTAGTACGAATACGACGGCGTTTCATGTTGTTAACACCGATCATCATCGCCTGCTGCCCAGCGGTGGAATGACTGATAGAGGACGAATCCATGCCGAGGTAAGAACGAAACAATAACTGCATCTCTCCCTCAAAGCGGCTGTGCAGGATTTGAATAACAAAGACGCCCAAAGCGACCATCACAAAGGCAATGAATATCGCCGGCGCAAAACGGGCCACATTAAAAGCAGGATGGATATAACGAAACACAAAAAAGACAGCCATGAACAAAGCCGCGAAAGCTCCCATTTGAGCCTCCACCCCGGTGAACTTAAACAACAGCTTCTGTATAAAGAAACAGAAAGGCAGCAGTAACGCCATATAAAGGACAATGGCCTTGAGCATATCATTGGTCAAATTAGTGATACGACTATAAGCCTTGACCTGAGCCCCTAAGGCTTCATATACTTGACGCAGGTAGCTAAGATGCGATCTTCCCCGTTGCGCGGCCTCGGCCCCAGCCATGGCCTGATCACCACTTTGAATAAAATCTCTGGCTAACTCATCATTGACCCCTTTCATTTTCTTCAGCCGGTATTTGTTCAAGCGCGACATATCCCGCGCGGCAGTAGCGAAAAAATCCGCACCCCAGCCCTCGCCGTGTTTATAACCGATCCCCTCCGGAGCTTCATCGACAGCCTGGATGGCCAGACGTTTCTGATCTGTAAGCACTTTAAGGGACTTGTCTTTTTCTAAGTATACGGCGGCCGGCCCCGCGACCGCGGGCACCCATTTATCAGAAAGAGACGCGGCGCCGACAGACCCGTATTTACGCGGCTCCGAGTTGCGTTCTGCGCTAAGCACGATATACTTATTTACCATGATCGGACCAGCGGACACCCGGGAAGAATCATTGCGCTCCCATATCGCAAACTCTTGGCAGGCAAACATGGGTAATATATGTTTCTTGCGCAGGGCGCTGAGATTACTCGGAAACCGCAGGGTCACTATTCCAGCATCGATGGTATGATCTACCGTCTTGAAGTCCGGACAAAAATGGAAAGCACTGCTGGCGTAACTGTTCCGGGCCAAGCCGTAAATAACCCCGCCGGCCCTGTTGTCGGTCAGCAGAGAGAAGCCGTTGATAACATCCCCGTTGATCACCGGATAGAACTTGACCCCCTGGTCAGTGAGCGTTATCACACTGTCCGGCACCGGTATCTCCGGAATGACCGACGCGGAAAACTCGTCAAACTTGAAAGCCTTGAGCTGTATCGCCCGCAGAGGGAACAGCGGCTTCGGCATGTCCAACTGGTCCGAAGCGGTGATCGTACGCTCGCTCAAGACGGAACGCACTAACTCGACCACATAGTTGGAGATACCCTCCACCAGTGAGGGGTCCAGACGGGAAAAACTGTCCGCGGGCGTAAAGACGCGGCCATGATCAACGAACACGTTCTTTAAACACAGGGCCGGCGTCTGGGTAGCATGAAAATATCTCAATCCGTAATCAGCCGCGGCAACGTCTAAAAAGTAATACTCCTCCCCCATGCCGCCCACCCTGCTCAACGAATCGATCAGTTTCACCCCGTGACCGGCGTCCAGGCCCTCTGCCAGCAAGCTGGAGTTGATGCCGAACCGGTTGGCCCAACTCTTGGCAGCACCCGTCACCCCTGACAGGAAGCCTAGCGTGCGGTTCTGCCAACCAATATCGAGGGTGATCACCAAGCTGACACGGCGTCCAGCCAAGACCTCGCGCACCCGCCCGTTGGCCAGGTCGATTTCCATGGCCTGCTTGTTTAAGCCGAACCAGTCGTGATAACGTTCGATGATCCTCTTAAAATACTTCCGCAGGATGTTTCGCTCCGCTTCGTCGAGGCCACCCCATTCTGTCTTGTTCCCGGCTTTGTTAAAAAGAGTCAAGACATTAATATGCCTCCACTTAGCCTCTTCCAATTCCTGACGGCGTTTTTCTTTCCGCGCCTCGGGCATATCCGAATACAGGAGATTGACCTGTTCCACCTTAATGTTATTAACATCCCCCTTGGCCAGCAAAACCACCGGTTCTTTCAGGATGATATCCTTCTCCGTGCTTTTGTCTACTTTGGTTCGTAGCTCTAGCAGGACGTCCTCGGGGTCAGCGCCGGACGACAGGTCAATACTCTGATAACAATCCCTGATAATTTCCTCGACGCGAGCGTCTTTGGTCAATAAGTTACGAATCGACTCCACCCCTTCCGTATCAGCAAGCAAGTGCCAGGCCAGCAGGCGCTCGCCATGATAGTTCTGGGTATGGGCATTGACCGCCGCCAGCAATACCGAACGCTCCGGCGGTGTTTCCCGGAAGTCCTCCAGCATCTTTAACAAAAGGAAGAGGTTAACGCCGGAGTGCGCCCCCTGGGCCAGCTCAGGCACAATACAGCTACTGTCCAGCGGAGCGGTGAAGATCACCACTTCCTTTTCCAGGTCTTTATCATTGCCCGGGATAAAGACCCACAGATCCCTTAATCCTGTTTTTTGCCAGCGTGTCGGCTCGGCTGAGACGCTGACGGCAACGCCCCGGTCGCCGGCGAGTTCCCGCAACCGTTCGCCTTGCTCCTGACGGACCAGGAACCTCGGCACCGGAACCTCACTGGCGTAAAGTTTGGCCACGGCCTCGCTGTTCAAGTAATCGCGGCCGCCGATGAATATAAACCCCTTCACGCCAAATCGTAAGAAATGCATCCAGTTCTGCCCGCTGTCGAATTCCATCAATACCAGGGCGCCCTCCAGAGAACTGCCTTCTGCTCGGTGCAAGTCTTCGGTTGTACCTTTTCCCAAATAGATGAGTTCGGCTTGAAACTCATTTTGTTTGAAATTACCCGGGCGGAGCAGGGAAGGATACATCGGATAGAGCGATACCGGCCCGGTGCGCTCCGTCCGCAGGACGGTCCGGCCGGGCACTAAACCAGGCGCCTCAAACCGTATGGCACCATGCGGGAAACCGCTTTGGGCAAAGCGCTGGGCTACCTTTTCTTCCACGGCCAGATTACCGGGGGAACCGGGGTAACGCACTTCAGCACCACTGAAGAAAAGCCGCATCTCGTCCAGTTCTCCGGCGATGGCAGAAGTGGATATAAGCGTAAAACACAATATAAAATTAAGAATTCTACTCATTTCAGTCCCGGGTCTCAAGTCTCGAGTCTGGGGTCGCTTAATACTATGACACGCGACCCGCGACCCGCGACTAATTTATTTTAGGCTCATCTCCAAATCAGTTGGTTCATTTACAAGCAAATACCATGTTTTCACCACGACGACACAACGAACGACCAAACCCTATCCACAGATTTCTCTCTTTTAGAGCTTCTGAATTGGGCCTCTTTAACGACTCATCCACAGATTTCACAGATTTTTTTCTTAGTAATTCAAAATTACTAAAAAACTCTCTCGCAAAATAAAAATCCCCCCGCTGAAGCCGGTAATATTTTTGTCCCGATATGTGCGCCCGCCAAAGCGGGCGACATTATTTGGCGCTTCATTTCCAAGCTAAAGCTTAAGATATTGCGCCCGCGGAATAAGCAAACCCGCTTACTAAAAAGTCCAATTACATAGATTCCTTCGTTATCATCGGTGTAATTTTTGTGTCCAATCCTAACTTCACCCCGTTAAAACCAAGAATGCTCCCCTGCTAGCGGAGAATGCTCCTCGTCGTCATCAAAAGAATAATCTGTGTAATCTGTGGATAAAGTCGTTCTTAAAAGATTTTTTGGCTTCTCATCACCCACTAAAATGGAAAAGAATCTTATTCCGCGGGCGCACATATCGGAACAAGAATACCGCGGGCGTTAGCCCGGGGATTCTTATTTTATAACTATCGAAATAACATGCCTCTCAGCCAATGATCTCAAAAAGGCGGTCACACACAGTTCTGCCTCACGTCGGTTAGTCCGGTACTGCCTGACAAAAGCTTCTATAATATCTCTGGTGTTCCTCCTGCCGTCCACCTTCTCCAGCACAAACTGGCCTAACTGGTCCAGCCTGATCTTTTTGATCGTCTTGTTCGGCAAGAACGAGGAAAGTAGCCCGCCTTGCTTTCGCGTTAACTCCACCTGGACCATTAGTTTTCCGTCACTTTCCTGAACGGTGCGAATGGAATTATGGAGTACCGGCACACCTGTCAGTGACCTGCGTCTGTCGATCGGTTTTGGTTTTTTTCTATAAAACATAATGGTTCTGGTTTACCTTAACCTAATTGTTCGCGGAGAACACGGAAACCTCGCGGAAAGCGCGAAAAAGCGCCGTTCCTCCGCGGCCTTCGCGATAGCTTGTCCTGAGCATCGCCGAAGGGTTCTGCGGCTTCCGCGCAAAGTAGCCCACTACCCAAATTACAGCTGCATCCCGCCGATATGACCTACTTTAATGTTCAATTCCTTCCTTTCCTCCAGACGCTGTAGTTTGCCGTCACGGATCCAAAGAACGCGGTCGGAGACGTCCAGCATCTTCATGTCATGGGTGGCGGAGATAACGGTGATGTTGTCCTCCTTTTGCAGTTTCACCAGCATCTCTATCATCTCCCGACCGGTATTTACATCCAGGTTAGCTGTCGGCTCATCCGCCAGGATAATCACCGGGTCATTGGCCAAAGCGCGGGCTACCGCCACACGCTGCTGCTGCCCGCCGGAAAGCTCATAAGGACGATGAAAAATACGATCGCCTAGCCCCACCTTTTTCAGTATCTCTGCTCCCTTGTTGCGCGCGTCGTCAGCGGTCATGCCGGCAAATAACATAGGTAGAGTAATGTTCTCAAGGGCTGTCAGCATGGGTAGAATGTTGTAAGTCTGAAAAATATAGCCGATCTTGTGGCATCTCATCCAGGCCAGCTCAAAGGAATCAAGCTGGGCCACATCGATCTCATCGATGAAGACCATTCCCTCGGTGGGAGAATCCAGGCCGCCGATCATGTTAAATAAGGTCGTCTTTCCCGAACCGGACGGTCCCATGATCGACAGATATTCAGCGCGATAGATATCCACGGTAACACCATCCAGGGCCTTGGTCACGGCATCACCCTCGCCATAATGGCGTTTAACGTCTATCGCGCGAATTATCACATCTCTTTTAGCAGTCATAGTAGGGGTATCTACCTTCGATCCCTTCAGGTGAAGATCGCCCGGATTTAATGGAATTGGTAAAAATGATAACGCAACGGAGCGATGAAATCAATAGGAATCAC
>JAUXIB010000156.1 GCA_030621225.1 candidate division FCPU426 bacterium | reverse complement strand
ACAAGTGTCTCATCCATCGGCAACAACGACTGGCCGTAACGCTTGATCCCCTGCTTTTTCCCCAAGGCCTTCGCTACTACCTGACCAAGAACAATGCCGGTATCCTCCACGCTGTGATGGTGGTCCACCTGCAAGTCACCCTTGATATCCACATCCATGTCAAACCCGGCATGGAAAGCCAACAAGGTCAGCATGTGGCTAAAGAAATTCATCTCGCACTTTATCTTCACCTTTCCCGTGCCGCGCAGTTTAAAACTCTTGACGGTTATGTCGGTTTCTTTGGTCTTGCGTCTGTAAACCTTTTTTTTAGGCATTTTTTCTCCTCTAAAATTCAAGCCTCTTTTCAGTGGTCGGGGATCAGGGGTCGGTGGTCAGTAAGCCATAAATCAGCGCTACTGTCCCCTGCCCACAGACCACTAACCACCTGTGCTTCAGAATGTTTTTTCCTTTTTCAACTCCTTCAACGCCTGCAACAAAAGATCATTATCCTTGGCGCTGCCCACTGTGATGCGCAGACATTCATCAAGACGCCGCGCTTTGAAATAGCGGATCAGGACGCGCCGCCCCTTAAGTCGGGCATAGATCTCATCCGCCTTTGGCGTAGCCACCAACAAAAAATTAGCGTCTGAAGGATAAACGGTAAAACCCATCCCCCGGAGTTCCCCCGCTAAACGTTGCCGCTCACGAACGACGGCATCTCGATTTCGCTGCATATGCTGCTGATCACGCAACGCGGCGGCGCCCACGCTGATCGCCAGGGCATTAAGATTATATGAGTCTTTAACCTTTAACAGGCCGGCGATCAATTCCGGATGACCTAAAGCATAACCGATACGCAGACTGGCCAATGAATATCCCTTGGAGAGCGTGCGCGCGATCAACAGGTTCTCATATTTAGCGAGCAGCGCCAAGTGATCTCTTTCCGCGAAGTCTATGTACGCTTCATCCAGCACAACTACCCCCGGGAATCCTGAAATGAGCCGCTCAATGTCCGCTGTCGCAAAAAGCGTCCCCGTTGGCGCGTTCGGTACCGAAAGAAATAAAAGTGATCCCCGAGCAACATACAGCTCCTTGGGCAGGGAAAAATCTTTTTCCGCAACAAGGTCGTATTCCTTGTATTCCAGTCCGTATATCTGGCATAGCACACGGTAAAGTGAGTAGCTTGGATAAGTCAGTATTACCCGCTGGTCATATTTACCGCAAGCACGCATGATCATCGCCAGGATATCATCGGAGCCGTTGCCGCAAACGATCCCTTCCTCTGGATGGCCGGTCAATTCACTGATCGCTTTTCTCAACTCGCCGCCCAGCGGATGGGGATAGAGGCGTAATCCTCCCGAAACAAGAAACTCATCGAAAATTTCTTTTACCCGCGGCGACGGTGGGAAAGGGTTTTCATTAGTATTTAGCTTTAGATATCCCGCCTCCTGCGGCTGTTCGCCGGGGACATACCCTTCCATTTTATTTATGTCATCACGCAGGTATTTCATAGCAACGGATATCCATTCACAGATTTCTTCCGCTTTTCGCCGAATCGCCACCTCGCCCGTTCTCCGGTTCGGCCTCTTACCGCTTAAGTCGCTTTTCAACCGCCCTGGCATGCGCTTCCAGACCCTCCAAACGCGCCAGAGTCATCACATCGGCAGCCGCCCTTTGTAACGCCGCCTGCGTATAGCTAAGCACCGTGGTGCTCTTAATGAATTCGTCACAGGAAAGAGGCGAAGCAAAGCGGGCCGTCCCGGCGGTAGGCAGACAGTGATTAGGCCCGGCATAATAGTCCCCCAATACCTCCGGTGTGTGATGACCAAGAAAGATAGCGCCGGCGTTCTTGACCTTCGACAAGTGCGGTCTGGGCTCGGCCAGACACATTTCCAGATGTTCCGGCGCAAAAACATTCGCGCAGTCTATAGCCTCAGCGATATTCTTAACCAGGTAGATCATGCCGTTCTTAAGCGAACGCGCGGCGATCTCCGCCCGGGGCAGTTGCGCTAATTGCCTCTTTAACTCCTGCTCCACCGCACCGGTCATGATCTCCACGTTAGTGACCAAAATCGAGATGGCCAACGGATCATGTTCGGCCTGTCCCAGAAGGTCCGCAGCCAGCAAAGAAGGCGTAGCTGAGCCGTCCGCAAGGATCATTACCTCCGAAGGCCCATTGAAGCCGTCAATGCCCACCGTGCCAAAAACGAGCCGCTTGGCCTCGTTGGTAACCGCGCTACCCGGACCAACGATCTTATCCATTTGCGGCAAAGGAGGCACTCCATAGGCCAACGCAGCGATAGCCTGCGCGCCACCTACCTTGTAAACAGCATCCACACCGCATTCCTGTGCCGCGGCGAGCATATAAGGATCAACCGTCCCGTCGGCCGCAGGCGGGGTAACCACTACCAGTTCCTTTACACCTACGACCTTGGCCGGAATCGCGCACATGATCAAGGACGACGGAAGCGAGGCCTGATAGGCCGGCGCGTATATGCCTACCCGCTCCAGCGGCTGATATTCCATGCCGCGATATTCTCCGTCTGGGCCACGTTCTACCCAGGAATTCCTTAGCTGACGGCGGTGGAATGCCCTGATATTGCTGATGGCACGACGCATAGCAGCGATCACCCGAGGATCTACCTTTTTCATCGCACGCGCAAACTCATTCTTTTTCACCTGGATGTTTGCGGCGCTTATCTTCTTGCTATCAAAACGCCGTGTATATTCAACGAGCGCCTTTGTACCGCGCCTCTTTACTGCCTCAACTATACGCATAGCGATAGCCGCAGAATTACCTCCCTTAATCCTGGTCGGAGACACTTGTCTTTTCAATATTTTTTCCGCTGCCTGGCATTCCCGCGGGATCCGCCCGCGCAGAATGGGGATTACTGTCTTATTCTTTGCCATGCTTCTCCTTTACATCCACAGATTACACAGATTCCATCACCATTATTTCTTCGCAATCCGTGTAATTTTTATGTCCAACCTCAACTTCAAACCGTTAAAACCAGAAATGCTCCCCTGCTGGCGAAGAATTCTCTCCGCCGTTATCTGAAAAGTAATCTGTGAAATCTGTGTAATCTGTGGATCAATGATTTTTTTCTTTTTTTCGGCTTATCGACGCGCCCAGCTTGCGCAACTTACCAACCATGTCTTCGTAACCGCGATCAAGATGGTAGATGCGGCGCACCGCGGTCCAGCCCCGCCCCACCAAGCCCGCCAGGATCAGCGCGGCACTGGCCCGAAGATCGGAAGCCATGACTACCGCTCCGCTCAACTCGTTACCCCCGTCAACAATCACTTCCCCGCCCTCCACCTCTATCTTAGCTCCCATCCGCCGTAATTCCGCCACATGCATAAAACGTCCTTCAAAAATGGTCTCACGAATCACGCTACGCCCCGGCGTGATCGCCGCCAGCGCGGTAAACTGGGCCTGTAGATCGGTTGGAAAACCAGGATAGGGCGCAACCCGCACATTAAACGGCTTCAGCTTGCCGCTACGCCGCAAGGTCACTGCTTGCCCCTGCACACGCAAACTACAGCCTGTCTTTTCCAGCACCGCCAATACCTTCTTCATGTGCCGCACCGGACAATTAGTTACTCGCACAGTCCCGCCGGTCATCGCCGCCGCCACCAAGTATGTTCCCGCCTCGATCCTATCGGCAGCCATCGAATACTCCGTGCCAACGAGTTCGCGCACTCCCTCGATCACCAAGCGAGCGGTCCCGCTTCCCTTGATCCTGGCGCCGGCAGCACACAGAAAATCAACACAGTCCACTACGTCCGGTTCGCGAGCGGCACCATCAATTATCGTCTTTCCCTCGGCCAATACCGCAACCAGAAGCGTATTAACCGTAGCGCCGACGCTACTACCGTGTGGTCCGCGAAGATTAACCTTGCCTCCCCTACGCCGTTTGACCTCGGCCTTGATATAACCATGCTTGATCTCTACTTTAACCCCCAACGCCCGCAATCCTTTGAGATGCAGGTCTATGGGACGTTCTCCGATGGCACAGCCTCCCGGCAACGATACCTGGGCCCTGCCCACGCGGGCAAGCGTAGCACCCAGCACATATATGGAGGCCCGCATCGTACGAATAAGTTCATACGGCGCCAGATGCTCGCGATAACAGGTAGCATCAATGGTCAACACGTTACCGTGCTGCTTAAGCCGAGGCCCCAGAACCCCAAGAATGCGTCCCATCGTTTCTATATCCTTCAACTTAGGAACATTGCGTAATGTGCTCACCCCAGCGGGCAACGACGCAGCGGCCATCACAGCCAAGGAAGCGTTTTTAGAACCGCTGACTTTAACGGTGCCGCGTAATTTTTGTCCGCCTTTGATGACTATGCGTTCCATGTTATTTAGTATTTGGTATATTGTAAAACTAAAGTAGACAGTAGACGGTATACAGTATACAGGGAACGGCGCTAATCAAGGGCTCGTTCAGCCAAAATTAGAAGCCAAACTAGATACTAGATACCAGATACTAAATACTGCCTTATAAAGACACACCGCAATTATACCAAAATGAAGAGGACGGTGCTACAATATAGCCATGCTTAGAAAATCCAGCAAAAAAAGCAAACACAGGAAACATAAAGGCCAAGATAGGTTCCTGTTCTTTTTACGGCGAGGGATCCTTTTTACACTCCTGGTGTTGACCTTGTTCCTGCTGACTAACACGCGTCCGCTTGGCTCGGACGGTTCACTTTTCTTTAGCCGCATCAGCGATCCGCTAACGATCCGGGATGATGCCGCTCGTACAACCCCCTACCTGGAAATCATTTATCGTCCGTTTTACCTGCTGCTCACCCCATTCTGCTCGGATCCACTCTACGTATTTCAGATTATCAGCGCCCTCTCGCTTTCCCTTGCCGCGGTGTTTTTCTACCGTTTCTGTTTGATCTTATGCGGCGACCGCAGAAGCGCGCGCCTGCTGGCGACTGTTTTTATCCTTAACCCGGTAAATATGGAGTTGTTGAGTCGATGTGATGGAAGTTTACTTCTCCAACCGGTGCTGCTGCTCTTCTTAGCCATTGCCGGCCTGTATCTCACCCGGCCGGCGATAGAATTCTCCTGGGGGTTAGGCGCGATAACAGGCTGTCTTTTCCTGCTCTCCCGGGACTTGATCATTTTGTTACCGCTGGCATTACTGCTTCCTTTTCTGATCAGAAAAACATGGGGAGGGGAGGAACGTCTAGGACCGTTCCTGGGAATTCTCTTCTCTTTCCTCGCTACCAGCCTGATATTGCTTTCCCTGCGCAAGCTTACATCCGTAAACCCGGTCTCTGTTTTTGCTTATTTCCAACCGTCCCCCCTGGGAGGATCCGGACTTGCCGGCTTCTGGTCTTTACTGGGCAAAACATATATTCTAGCCGGTCTCGCCGTGCCGTCCCTCTTCTTTTCCCTACCGTCACCGCTTGTCCACTATGCAAATAACCCGACGGGACTGACGATTCTCAGTGCGTCACTAATGCTCGCCCTGCTAGCCATAGCGCTGTTTATCCTGCATCACATCCTGGGCCGCCTGGAGCGCTTTCATATTTTTCTCGCCCTAGGCCTGGTCGTCTGCCTGCCGGCACTGGGACCGCTAACCAGCCTGCCAACCGCACCGCGAACCGACCACCTCTTAATGCTTTTCCTGTTGCTACTGGCCATAACGCTGAAACCTGTCACCTCCCTGCCAAACGCCGCTCGGCTGTTTATTCTCTTCTCCCTCGGTCTGGTGGCGATAATTAATTTATATCTCCCTTTCCGGCTCACAGAACACACTCTGGCTGACGGCATGCGTATGGCGCGGTCGTTGGCTAATAAACAGACACTCTATCTCCCAACCGCCGACCACTCTCCTCAAGAACATGAGTATTTTTTCACGCTGAAGACAGCTTTTCCTGACCACCTACTGCTGCTGCCCCAAAACAAGAACACAGACAACCACACGGTGCGACCGCGCGTGCGACGTTACAAAACAAAGGGTGAACGAGATTCCATTATCAGTGGACTAATCAAAAGAAAGACTGTCCTGTTTGAA
>JAUXIB010000266.1 GCA_030621225.1 candidate division FCPU426 bacterium | reverse complement strand
GTCGTTAAAGAGGCCCAATTCAGAAGCTTCAAAGAGAAAAAAATCTGTGGATAGAAAAGCGCAAGAAAAAATAAGTATAATAATCCCCGTCCATAACGAAGCCGGCTCGATAAAACAGGTGGTGGACGAAATAAAAGACGCCCTCAAGCAGCGGCCGCACGAGATACTGGTGGTCGATGATGCTTCTGGC
This sequence comes from candidate division FCPU426 bacterium, assembly GCA_030621225.1. Classification (GTDB taxonomy): domain Bacteria; phylum Oederibacteriota; class JAUXIB01; order JAUXIB01; family JAUXIB01; genus JAUXIB01. The sequence continues at coordinate 2,349 of JAUXIB010000266.1, read as the reverse complement.
GACGGGGGCTGTGACGGGCTGAACGGCGTAAAAGTGATAGGTCACGCGCGACGGCGGGGCTATGGTGCGTCGATAAAGACCGGCCTGCGTCAGGCGAGTGGGGAATTGATCGCGATAATTGACGGTGACGGCAGTTATCCGGTGCGGGAGTTACCCCGGCTCTGTGACGGTATGCGCGAGACGGACATGGTGGTGGGCGCCAGGCCGAAAAAAGGCCGGGGCGTGCCGCTGCTGCGCCGACCAGTCAAGTTTTTCCTTGGTTTGTTAGCAAATTATCTTTCGGGAGAGCGTATCCCGGACATCAACTCCGGACTGCGTGTTTTTCGGCGGGCCGATGTCGGACGTTTTCTATCGATCCTGCCGGCAGGTTTTTCTTTTACGCTGACCATTACACTTTCCTATCTTTGTAACGGAATGCGGGTAAATTTTGTTCCCATTGCTTATTACCCTCGTCGGGGTAAATCGAAGATCAGGCCGCTCTATGATACGGCTAATTTCATTCTGTTGCTTGCGCGCACCGCGATGCTGTTTAACCCCCTGCGTGTGTTTCTGCCGGTTTCAATGTTGCTCTTGCTTGGCGGTATCGGGGAGGTGTTTTACTATTATTATGTCCTGCAGGTTTTAAACATTTCCACTTCGGCTTTGATATTGATAATCAGTTCACTGTTGACGGTGATGCTTGGCCTATTGGCGGATTTAATCGTCAGGAAAAGTTAGGCACCAGCGACTAGCAACGAGCAACGAGCGACGTACTTCACATGCGAATATTACTGATCAACCCTCCAGTTATCCAGCCGCTAAGATCCAATATCCCTCAGGCTGTGGATGAGGAACGTGGATATAATCCACCTATCGGTTTGCTCTATGTTGCCGCTGCCGCGCGCGATGCCGGGCACGAGGTCAGGGTATTAGACGCCCATCTCGGTGATATCGATTACCGGCGTATAGCCTTGGCAGTGCGTGAGCTCGCGCCGGAAGTGGTGGGCATTCAGGCGCTGACCTTTACGCTCCTGGATGTGATCGGTGTGGTGGCAGCGGTCAAACGGCAAGCTCCGGGGGTAAAACTGGTATTGGGCGGGCCGCATGTCTGGCTTTATCCCGAAGAGAGCGCCCGCTTGCCCGGTGTCGACTATTGTTTGCTGGGGGAGGGAGAAAGAACATTCCCGGCGTTGTTGCAGGTTTTATCCGGTAAGGGTACGCTGGAGCAAGTGCCGGGGTTGGCCTGGCTGGAAAAGGATGAGTACCGTTTCACGGGATATCCCGATTTGATCGCAAATCTTGATGAACTGTCTCACCCGGCGCGCGAGCTTACCCCTTATCATCGCTATTATTCCCTGATCGTTAGCCGCAGACCGGTGACTTTATTGATCACCAGCCGTGGCTGCCCCTATCGCTGTACATATTGTTACCGCCCCCACTTGGGAAAAAAGTTTCGCGCGCGCAGCGCGGCAAACGTGGTGGACGAGATAAAAGAGTGTGTTACAATGGGCATTCGCGAATTCCTTTTTTATGACGATACCTTTGATGTAGAGCGCGAGCGGGTGCTTGAGATATCTCGGCTGCTCAAAAAGCAGGCGCTGGACATCGGTTTTGATGTGCGGGTGCGCACGGACCATATGGACGAAGAAGTGCTCAAGGCGTTAAAAGAAGCCGGCTGCCAGAGGATACACTACGGGGTAGAGGCCGCGGACGAGCGTACTTTGCGTCGTTTGAAGAAAGGCATCGATCTCAAGCGGGTGCCTGAGATCTTTGAGCTGACGCACCGCCTGGGGCTGACCACCCTGGCCTATTTTATGATCGGCTCACCGGGCGAGACGCGCGAGATGATCGAGGGGACGATAGATTACGCGCTTCGTCTGGACAGTGACTATGTGCATTTTTCGGTCACTACACCGTTTCCGGGGACGGAGCTTTACGCTACGGGATTGAAAGAGGGTATTTTCAAAAAGGACGTTTGGCTTGATTTCGCGCGGCGGCCGCGTCCGGATTTTGCGCCGCCCCTGTGGGAGGAAAAGCTGAGTGGCCAAGAACTGGGCGAGTTGCTCAGCCAGGCCTATCGCCGTTTCTATTTGCGTCCGGCGTATATGTGGAAACGATTAAGCAAGGTGCGTTCCACTGCTCAGTTTCTAAGTCAGCTTAGGGCAGGATTCAAGGTTCTGGGTATGAAAAAATGATTTGGTATTTGACATACTTTCGCTAGGGGGAGTAGAATCACACGGGAACGTTATGTGAGTGGCGGCTTTTTTGGGGGATGCATCTTTCAGCGAATATTATCAGTGATTGTAAAGGAGACCTGATGAAATTGAGTCTATTTCCGCGAGAGGAGAAGTTCTTTGATCTTTTTGAGAA
>JAUXIB010000044.1 GCA_030621225.1 candidate division FCPU426 bacterium | reverse complement strand
ATCCACAGATTGGCAAGTTTCTGTTATATTTAGCAAGGTAGAAACTCGCGAGAACACTTTTGGTGTTCGTACCACAGATTTCACAGATGTAATCCTGCCTATGCCAACATAAATTGCCTGTAGGGGCGGTTCGCGAACCGCCCCTACGCCGACCTGGGTTAGCTGTACTCAGTCGTTATCAAAAGAACAATTTGTGTCCTCTGTGTTCTCTGTGGCTCCCCGCCTTTAGCCGTTATCCAAAAGGAATTTCTCTGTGACCTCTGTGTCCTCTGTGGCTAAAGCCGTTAACGTCGTGTCGTCGTGGTAAAAAAGACTTTATCTGCCATTTTTCGTTTCGGCCGATTCCAATGCCTTCAGCTTTGCCTCCGCCTCACGACGCGAACGTCGTTCGTCCTTCATTCCCTGCGACAACCGCAAGTACTCCCGCCAGGCCGACACCGCCGCTTGCTTAGCTCCGGCCCGCTGCAAACAATCAGCGCGCTGGTAAGCAGCGGCAACATCATTCGGGGAGAAGGAAAGAACAGCCGCGAATTCCTCGGCGGCAGCACGGTATTTATTAAGCTTTCCATATATTAAGCCGAGGTTGAAACGGCTGTCCGGATCGTCCGCCAGTTTGAGCGCCTGCCGGTAATAGACGGCGGCATCCGTAAGCCGATCGCCCTGTTCATAGACCCAGGCAATAGCCAGCAACGCCGGCCGGTGCTTTGGCCTGGCGCTAGCGGCCTTCCTGTAAAAAGCCTCGGCCGTTATCAGGTCGCCGTCCTCCACCGCCAAGTCACCCAAACCGCACATGGCGTCTGCGTTGGCGGGCTCCAGCCGCAACACAGCGTTAAACTCCAGCCGCGCCGCCGCAAAACGCCCCAGGCGCCTGTAACAAAGCGCCAGGTTATGATGCAGCCCGGCATCGCCTGTCTTTGTCTGTAGTAATTCCTCATACAGCTTGGCCGCCAACGGTACCACCCCCGCTTCCAGCAAACAAAGAGCCAGATAACGCTTCACGCGCCGGTTCGCGGGGTGACCTTTCAGGTAGGCGCGCAAATTATTTATCGCCGGCACCCAAGCCTCCAGCTTATAGTAAGCCAACCCTAATTCCACCCGGATCTCGTCCCGTCCCGGCGCTATACGCAACACCTGCTCAAAGAGCCTGGTCTGTTGTTGGAAATCACGTTGCTCTCTAGCGATGATCGCCAGGTTATAGATCGCCGGCCAATAATCAGGCTTGGCTTGCAAAGACCGTTGAAAGCAGTCCCGGGCTTGATCCCACTGCTCGCGTTTCATACTGATCAAACCCAACCCCAGCAGCGCCCTATAATGAGCAGGATCCAACGCCAAGGCACGGCGGAACGTTTCTTCCCCTTCTTTCACCTGCCCCGACTTCACCAGGGCATATCCTAAAGCGTAAAAGATATCCGGGGTCTCAGGGCCCCGTTTCCATGCGCGCTTATAGTTTTCCACCGCCAGGCGCCAATCACTTAATTTACCGTAGTATACGCCGAGGTTATAATAATGCCGCGCGAGATCCTGCCCGGTGGCTATCGCTTGTTCGCTTGTTTTTATTCTCCGCCGCCATTCCGCTTCTCCGTCCCCGGCGCTAAGAGTTACCGGCAGCACAAATAAAATCAGCGCTAGTAAAATTCGGTATCGGTTCATGCCGACCATACTACACGGATTGCAAGCGCAAGGGAATTAAAAGTCCGTATCTCGTAGCTCGATGCTCGTAGTTCATAGACCTGAATCATTCACGTTAGCACGCTCAGGTTCAGGGTCCTGAGCGAGCAAAGTGAGCCGAAGGACTAGTAGCTCGTATCTCGTTCGGCTAAATTCGGAAGCTAAACTAGATACTAAATACCAAATACTAACGACCAGCTTGCCGCCCCCAGCCTTGCAATCCTCCCCCGCTTATGGTATCTTCCGCTATTATGCTCCTAAATACATACGCAGCATTATTCCGCACGCGTAAACGCCCCAAGCGTAGGGGCGTATTGCAATACGCCCCTACTTGGCACAAGAAAACACGGGCATTCGTCCGGGGATTCTTGTTGATCTGCTGTTTGCTGGTAGTTCCGCGCACGCTACACGCCCGCATCATGGGCGCCATCTACACCGAAGGCGCTTACGCCAACGCCGATCATTACTGGGCCTGGTCCACATCTCAAAACACCTGGCGCGGTTATTTTCATCAATCCTTCCATACCGGCGATGGCCAATGGATCAAGAACTACATTTATGACTATTCGCTGAAATGCGAAGGGGTCTTCTTCAAACCCGCTACCTTTCGGGTCCGCTGGCACGCGCTTCGCCCAGAAGCGGCAACCCCGGGCAATGACCTCGAGCTCATGATCAATTACCCTTTTCGCGAAACCTGGCGAATCAGCTTTATCTTCAACCCCAGCGATATTTATCTGGAGGGTGGAGACTACGTCGGCTGGGGCTTGGGGAAAAAATTAAACGATCACAGCCTTTATCTTGAAAGCGGGTTATCTTCCGGAGTCGAAAGCCCGGATTATAACCTCTACGCGCCACGCCCCACCACCCCTATCCACACTACCTACTTTGAATGGCGCTACCAACGTCCGGAAAGACTGGGACTTCTTTTTGAGGTGGATTTCAACCACGTGGTAAAGACATACAGTCAACCTTGGACTGCCGATATTACGCAAAAAAGCAACCACACCAAATGGCGGCTGGGCGGTTTTCTCGCCGGCGGCAGCGATGGTCTGGCCTGGCGGGACAACTTCTATTTCGCCGATGACCTTGATTACCTAAGCACGATAGTGTATTACCATTCCCCCGGGTACAGCGCAGCGAATTCTCAACGGGTAATCTGGAACCAGTTGCGTTTTCATAACAACCTGCATCTTCTCTGGGACATACACGACTTATATTTGCGTACAGTTAATACCGATCTGGACGGCCGCCTTAAAGAAAACCAACTCGCCCCCTCAACAAGCTACCTGCCCGGCCTACCCGCGCAAGCATACCGTTCCTGGCGGTTAGTGCCCGGCTATCAGCAGAACTTAACAGACCACCTGGCCGTAGGAACCGAGCTATCACTTCTATATCACCAGGAAAAATTCAGCTACAATCGTTCTGCCCTTCGCGCCGAATTATCCCGCAACTCGCTCCACCGGCTGATCATAGAGACCGGCCACGCCAACCAACAGATCTGGTTCTTCAAATTTACCCTGCTAATGTCTCTCGGCAACTAGACATCCAGTGACAGTCACGGTGACTGTCACCATGCGTGTCACCATGCCTGTCACCATGAGTGTCACCGTTCTATAATGAGACATAATTCGTTTTATTATGAAACAAAAAACATTCTTGTAATCACTGGGCAATGGTGGATATTTATATATCGCACTGATAATACATAATATACAACAATACAATATGTTTGGCATACCCATTGCTTTATATATCTTAAGGAAAGGCAATGGTAACCGACGATCAGGATGATCGTCACAAACGAAACAAGGAGGTATATCATGCCCCTGATAAAATGGACACCAAGAGGACTGAGTCGTAGCGAGGAGGAGTTGAGCAATCTATTTGAGGATTTCCTCAGGCCGTTAAACGAGGTCTGCGTCAGCGACGGCCTCAGTTGGCAGCCGACGGCCAACATTACCGAGAGTAAAGATGCTTATCAAGTAAGCGTTGATTTGCCCGGTATCAACAAGGATGACATCAAGGTCGATGTTGAAAACAACGTCCTCACCATTAGCGGGAAACGGCAGCAGGAAAAAAAGGAGGAAGGCAAGGAGTATCACCGCGTAGAACGACACTACGGCAGCTTTTGCCGCTCCTTTGACCTGTCGACTAAGGTAGCAACAGAAAAGATCAGCGCTGCCTACAAAGATGGCGTGCTGAACGTCTCTGTTCCCAAAGCCGCGGAGGCAAAAAAGAAGGTAATCAAAGTTGGTATTGAATGAATCAGAAAAACCGTCGGCAAGACGGGAATTTCTACCTTCACCAAGGTAGGGGCGCTTCGCGACATATCAGCCATAGCCGAAGCCGACGGCGGAAGCGCCCCTACTTGCTTGGTATCTTGACACTTGATAGAGATTAATCAGGTGGGGACCAAGAAAGCAATCCGCCAGAAGTGGAAATCCAGATGCTTTCGCCGTCCCAGGCAATATCGAAGTTTGTGCTGTGACCAACCAAAGAGTAAGTTGCTACAACCTGTCCATCCGAACTATCAACCTTATGTAAAGATGCACCATCAGAAACCCATAAGTTGTTACCATCCCAGGTTATACCATAGGAATAATTTGGAGCGGTGTATTCGGCCAGAAGGTCTCCCGAAGTTGTGTGCTTACGAATAGTGTAGATATCAGGTTCAGCAACCCAATCGCGGCAGACAACCCATAAATGATTGCCATCGAAAGTGATGCCTTTAAACAATTTACCTTCGGGTGCGGCGATCACCCTTGGCCAAGAGGCGCCTTCCGGGGAGGCGCCACATTCCATACCAATCCATAATTCATCATCTACCATAGTCAGGCCACACACACTCATGCACGTTCCGGTTTGGACAGGGAAATTAACGTTAGAAGGGTCTATTTCCCACCAGCATGAGCAAGCCGAATAACCTCCCATGATAAGATGTGTTCCATCCCAAGTTAAACCCCCGCCGTCAGGCCAAGGACACCCACACCCCCCTGGTGGGACCGTGGATTCAGGTGAAGGAACCGACGTACTTGTATGGCTAGGGGGCTGAATTGCTTCCGGTGATACGGCGATTTCCTTGTGACAGGATGTCGTTACTAGCAAACCAACGCAGAACACAAACACTGTCATTGGGACTATTTTACTCGACGCCATGTTATTTCCCGCTGTCAATTATTAAAGTAAACCCTCCTACCTCAAGATCACCAGTTTCCCTATCTTTCTGTCTAGCACTTCATCACCTTCGCAAGCCTCTATCAGATACAGGTAAATGCCGTTGGCTAACTTGCGGTCACGGTCAGTCCGCCATCACCCTGCACCACCACTTGGCCGCAAGTCGGCACACCTGTGAGATTAATGCCATAGCCAATGCCCCCATTGATGGTGGGGGTGTAACCCATCCCCGTCTGCACCCGCAGGGTCAGGGACTTGTCCGGGGCGAAGGTTTCATTATAGACACCGGAATCCCTGATCTCTATGATGTCCCCTTGGCTGGCCGCGGCAACGGCGGTTGCGAGGTCACTGTAGATGCAGGTGCTACAGACATCGAATACCACCCCCGCGCTCGTCGATTCACTTCGTCCCCCCAAAATAACATATTGCTTTAGCCTACCACTAATTACCGATTTGTCAAGTGGGTGTTGGTAAGATTATACTGGGCAAGATCACAAGAAACAAAGTGTGCGCCAGAGTTGACTTAACTTGATCCTCTAATCACCTAATCAAGAGATTCATCTTGACAACAACCGTATTATTGCTAAAATGAATATATGGAGATAGCTTTGGAAACAACTCATTTTGACCCGTTGTTTCCACATTATGTTCATGCAAGTATGTACTAAAGAAAAATGGCTGCTTACCGATACGTTAGGTATAGGCGGGAGTTAGGAACTATGAGAAAGTCGTTCGTAATTATAACCTTATCAATGTTCGTCATTATCATGGGATGCCAGAAAAAGAACAATCCCGTGTCTCCGCTTATGATGCCGCCAACCCCTTCTCAAACACCTTTTCCAATTAGCTGGACCTTAATTGAGAAGTCGGAAGGCTGGGCGCCTTCAAGCCATTCCACGCGTCAAAACATGGTAATTACAGATCATAATGACTGGCAACAACTATGGAACTCTCTGCACTACTTTAATATTGGTTCTATCAATCCTGCCGATCCGACACCTACTCCGCAACCTACGCCAGTCGCTCCTGATGTAGATTTTAATACTGAGATCGTAGTAGCAGTTTTCATGGGAGATTTCGGCTCCTCTGGGAAATCAACGAAAGTAATCCAAGTTGCTCATGATAATGGATTGATAAACGTTTCCATTGAGGAGAAATATCCAGGGTGTGATGAATTTTCGCCCACGATACCACAGTCACCCTATTACATAATAAGAGTGACCAAAACCGGATTGCCGGTGAATTTCCTGTATGAAGATGAAGACGCAGACGGTGATGGTTATTCCAACTATGACGAGTATAGAGCCGGCACCTGTTATCAGGACGCGGCTTCGCATCCGTGAAGACCAGGGTTTGAGATTGAAATAAATTGGCAGGATAATAAGATTGAAACGAATAGCCAGAATGAAGGGCGGCCAAAAGGCCGCCTTTTTTGCGTTAGCGGTCAACGCAGGTCCTTATAGCCTTATCCCATAACTTCAGCTTAAGCTTCTAGCTTGCCATTATAATCCCTTTCTTTATAACATAATCAAGTGTGTCCCCCGCCCTCACGTACCCTTGTCAATGAGTTATTTGTGTGGTATATATGATTAATAAGTGTGGGAATCTGCCGATATAATGTAGTAGGGAAAACCATGTGATTGACGCTTGGCTGGGGGGCGACTTCTGTCCCCACATAGCCGTAGCAATAGGAAAGAGCGGATATGCGGAGAACCAGGAACGCAGGTCGTATCGTTGTTGCTTGCCTTGTAGCTTCTACACTGGCAGTTATCACCTTGCACGGTGGACCGCCCCCGCTACAGCAACGACCCTCACACCCGCCGAAGGAGCCCGGTAACCTGCTGGTACGGCTAAAACCAGGAGTCGCTGCCGATAAATGGTCAGAGAGGGCCCGGGGGAAAGGGCTTGCCAAGCAGGTAACGCGTCGCGGACGGGCACACAAGGTTCACATCCCCAAGGGGCTCACGCACAAGGAAGCGTTCAGTGCCTTGGCGCTGGACCCCGATGTGCAAACAGTGGATTACAACTGGCAAGCCATTACCCATGCTTTGTCCAGTGGGCGGAACGAGCCCAACGACCCCCTGTATCTTTCGGACTATCAATGGAATCTGTCCCGCATCGGGCTCCCTGACGCCTGGTCTCATCCCGACTGGGGGAATTGGTCCAAAGACCAGATTCTTGTGGCTGTCATAGACACCGGCGTGAATCAGGATCACGAGGACCTTCAGCAAGTCTTAGCAGAGGGCTGGAATTTCGCGGCGCAGGATAACCTGATGGACGACGTGCTGGGGCATGGTACAGCCGTCGCGGGTATCTTAGCTGCCCAGCTGGACAACGGTCTTGGATTGGCCTGCGTGGGAGGGCCGGTTATTCTTGTCCCTCTCAAGGTGGATAATGCCGAGGGAAAGATCTATCTCGACGCCGTGCTGGCCGCGCTTGAATACGTCGAGCAGGAGAATATCCCCATCGTGAATGTGAGCCTCGGGTTCTGGGTTGATTCTCCCCTGTTACGCGAAAGCGTGGAGCGGGTCTCTTCTTCCGGCTCTCTGATCGTGGCAGCGGCCGGGAACACGGGTGGAGATGATCTGCTCTATCCTGCGGCTTATCCTGACGTGATGGCTGTCGCGGCAACGGATGCCTCGGATAACAAAACCGGATTTTCCACCACCGGCGCGCACCTGGATGTGGCCGCTCCGGGTGAGCGTATTTCGACCGCCCGGAACACAGGTTCCTCAGCCTACGGGGAACTGACCGGCACCTCTGCCTCGGCCGCGCATGTCTCAGCCCTGGCGGCGCTCCTGGTCGCACAGGGACAGGGGCCCTCTGCGGTCAAGAGGAATATCGAAGAGAGTGCGCAGGACGTCAACGAGTCCTGGTTGCCCGGCAAGGACGAACAATTGGGATACGGTAGAATTAATGTAGCTCGCGCGCTGGGCTATGACCAGGCCATATCAGAAGCCACCCCAGAAGCTACACCGCCCAACCATACGCATAAAAACAAGAAGCCGCGCACCTTCAAAGAGGCCGGGCCACCCCGGGCCCTGGTTGTCCTAAATCCACAAGTCGAGGAGGTCAAGGCAGAAGTCAGAAAGAAGGTAGAGGCGCTGGGGGGCAGGATCCACGTGACCTTCGACAAGGGTGGTTCACTGATCGCAACCCTTGATCCGAGGCACTGGAAAGATCTTCGCAAACTGGAAGGCGTACAAGGGGTATATCCCGACAAAGTGCCGGAGCAAGCACTTCGTAACTTCTCCGGCGACCAGCGGATGATATTACGCGCTTGGAATAGAATGTTGGATCCCGGACCCCGGCCGGACCTTCCCGACCCACTCCCTCTCCGGAAGCCTGACACCATAACGCCGCCTCCGCGCCCAACTAATCGCACGCTGGGGGAAGCGGAGACTCTTGGTTTTTATCCTCATGATAAGTGGGTCACCAGTCATTATATGATCGGTCACGTCCGGGTGGAGGTGATTTTTCTGGAGAGCGACGGCAGCATTGATCCAAGTACCGAGGACTGGGACGCGGAACGGATAGAATCATGTCTCTCTGCAATAGGGGAGGGGATGATCTACTGGACCAACCAGATAGAGGCCCGTTATCCTCACCCCGGCTTCTCTTATGCTTCATACACAAATAGCCTAACCTGGACGATCAACTGGCAGACCGTTCCCACGGGGTATGAGCCAATTCAAAATATTGGGAGTACGACCGATGGTACGGACGGCTCCGAGGTATGGGTAGCGGACGCGATGGCGAACTTGGGCTTTAATAATCCATACGCGTCTTGGGCAGGTTACTACAGGACGTATGATTTTCTGGAGACCAGGCGCACAATAGATGACGACTGGATATTCGCTATTTATGTTGTCGACTCGCTAAACGACCCGGACGGTGAATTCACCGCCGGACCGGACGCTTTTGCCAATTTGGGTGGGAGCTACGAAGTGATTTCATACGATGTGGGAAGCACAGGCCATTATTATTTCAGCACGGTCGCCGCACATGAAACAGCTCATATTTTCTACGCTCTTGACGAATATAGTGGCTCCTCTTCGTGCGCAGAAGTCAGCTCGGGGTTATACGCAGTTCCTAATTGGAACTACGAGGACGCTTGCGTTTACGATGTCCCGTGCATAATGAGAGGCGATGTCTCAGTATACAATTGGGACACACCGTTATGTTACGATTTATCAGATAAGGGCACCGACGACCAGATCGGTTGGCGCGACGCGAACACCAATGGTGTCTTAGATGCCGTCGACACCACGCCCAACGCTACCCTAAACCCATACCCCGTTGATCCTACCGCTTTGACGATTCTAACCTATACCGGCTCCGCGCAGGACGCACCCGATGCTACCAGTCCGGGCACACGGATCATGGGCGGTGATTTTCGTATCGATGGCGGCGACTGGATCCCCATCCTTGAGGCTGATTTTGTCCCCGGCGTCAAATACAGTTCTGTCACTTTCTCTTTTGACACGCCAGCGCTAATACCAGGTACCCACGACATAGAAATTAGGATAATGAACCAGATCGGCCGCTATGGCTACTCATCCGACACAGTCACAGTTACCGGCAATACTGCTACCACCACGCCGACCGTCACCCCGGGAGCTGCGGCTACCACTACCCCTACTACAACACACACGGCTACTTCTACGGTCACTAATACCGTTACTCCACGCACAGACGGGATGGATGAATGGGGCGCCTGGAACACGAACAGCCTTTGGCATATGGTTGAAGATGGCGTGTCCCCTTATCCGAACAACCACAGTCCACCACACTCAATGTGGTACGGGAGGGACGCCACGGGCGACTATGATGACGGCACGGCTAATTCAGGCAGCTTCTGGACAGACGGCTGGTTCTATGGCATAACGACCAATTCCTATCTGACCTTCTGGAGTTGGGAAGAAACGGAGGGAACCGTTGGATTGGATCGACGAGAGGTGGGCGTACAAAGATATGGCTCCGGGGCATGGGATTGGCCGTGGATAAGCACAGACAATAGCGCCGCTTGGCGCTTGGTGACCATAGATTTATCCGCCTATGCCGGGGACGCCATCAGGATAACGTTTTGGTTCGGCACCGAAAGCACAGCGAACAATAACTTCCGCGGCTGGTACGTAGACGATATCCAAATCCAACAGTTGACCCCCACGCCTACATCTACGCCGACAGGTACCTCGACCCCAACCGCTACACCCTCCGGCACACCTACACACAGCCCATCGCCAACCGATTCTCACACCTCCACGAGTACCGCAACCGCCTCAACCACTGCCACACCAACGAGTACGCTTACGGCTACTACTTCCGCCACACCAACTGCCACACCAACCGTCACGCTTTCCGCCACGCGGTCTGGGACCGCCAGCCAAACGCCAAGTGTCACGATCAGCCACACGGCGACGGCAACGAGTTCAATCACCGTCACCGCCACCCTAACCGACACCTCGACCGAGACTCCGAAACATAGCATTACGGTCTCGCCTACTATCACTGAGACCGGCACGCTCACTTCAAGTCAAACGGTCACGGGAACAGCCACGCCCTCCCCCAGTCACACTACTTCTCATACCACGACCGCCACTGGCACGGTCACGCGAACCGCCACCCCTACTGACACCCCTAGCGCCACACCGACCATCAGTAAAACCCCGACGCCGTCAACAAGTCATACGCCGACCCATAGTCCGTCGGCAACGCCTTCAATGACCAAAACCGCCACCGCAACCGCAACGAAAACCACATCCGGCACTGGGACTCCCAGCGCCACTCCCAGCCATAGCCCCACCCGGTCGCCAACGCGCTCCGTCACCGGCACTGTCTCAGAAACAGCGACCCCCACCTGGACGGCGAGTGCCACGCCTTCCGCCAGTCCCAGCGCTACTGCCACCGCCACACCAACGGCCAGTCCCCCGGCAACAACTACCATAACGGCCACAGTGACGGACACCAGCACTATCACGCCGACTCTAACCGCAAAACCACCGCCGACGGCCACCCATACTCCGGCCCCGGGCGTTCTCGAGATAGAGGACCTGTCATTTTATCCTAACCCATATCATGGCGAGGTCGAAGGACGCATAGTATATAAATTAAATGCCCCCGCCGATCTGGTAAGGCTAAAGGTCTTTACTCTCTCGTCCCGTATGGTTTTAGACAAGCGGCAGGTGTCAGTTGGCTACGGTCGGCACGAACACTTTATATTCAACGGCAGGGACAATCTGGGCAACAAGCTGGCTAATGGCGTCTATCTGTTCGTGCTGGAAGCCTCTGGGAAAAGCATAGTGGATAAGAGAAGCATAGTGCGCAGTAGGAAAATAGGGAAACTGGTGATATTAAGATAGCAAGGGAACCCGTGTCAAAAAGATCGCTAAAATCCTGCCTCAAGATTCTGCCGGTATTCCTGGCATTGTTCTCTTTCGGGCTTCAAGGCGACCGGAAGAACAATAACACCCATTTCATTCAGGTCTTGAACCATCATTCCCGTCCGGTAGTAGGGAAAGAATGGACGGTTCATTTTGTTGCCAACGGCAATGGAGAACTGGTGATCGAGAATTTCAACCCTGACGAGGTCGAGTTCGTGGGATTGGAGTGCGAAAGTGTGGTAGTAGTCGGCGGCAGGGGGATGATCACGAGCCGCAAGGTCAAGGGATTAAGGCAAGAGGGGTCTAGGACCACGGTTGACTGGCACTATGGCATGGGGCGGGCGATCCTGCGGCCGCTTAAGCCCGGGGGACACAAAGTTGAGCTTGCCTTCGGCGGAAGCAAGGATAGGGCGTTCAACCAGGCGACGGAAGTCGTCTCCACGGAAAGCACGGATACTTCTAAGTATCCAGCCATCGCGGTGGACTCGACGAATGTATATATCGCTTGGGAAGATGACACCAATTACGGCGGCTCGGGCACGGATAAGGATATATTCTTCAAGCGCAAGCCCATCGGCGGGAGCTGGCCCGTGACGACCGAGGTCGTCTCTTCGGAGAGTACGGGTGGTTCTTATAACCCAACCATCGCCGTGGATTCAACGAATGTGTATATTACCTGGTATGATTGGACCAATTACGGCGGCTCGGGTACGGATCAAGATGTATTCTTCAAGAGCAAGCCCATTCATTCACCCACGATAACAGCTACAGCCACGCCAACCGTGAGTCCGACCCGCACTTGGAGCCCCACATCTACGGCTTCGCCAACATTGTCCACCACGCCGACCTTCACAAAAACAGCGACAGGTTCATTCACTCTGACTACCACGCCAACCATCACCTCCACCGCGACCATCACAGAGACGGGGACGGAACCAGCCACCCCGACCACCACGCCGACCATCACCCCCACCCCACGGCCACCCGATAAGGAGCAGCTCTTCATCTCCCGGAACATCTTCAACCCCAACGCCGGGGAGACGGTAGAGATCAGGTGGTCTGCTCTGGGTCCGGGCAGGGCGTCCCTGGTGATTTACAACACCGCCGGGGAACTGGTTAGAAGGCTAATGGAAAAGCATATATCAAACAATGGCGTCAGTGAAACGGTAGCCTGGGACGGCCGCAATGAAAAGGGCGACCTGGTAGCCAGCGGCGTATACATCATCTACCTCCATGGCAAGCGGTCATTCCTGGGTAAGGTGGCGGTGGTGAAATAGTTGTCGCGCGTCACGTGTCACGCGTCGCGCTACTCCGCTTTATTCAAAACTCCTTATACCTTCAAACGTTCTGACGTTCAACCTTCAACCTTCTTAACCTTCTTAACCTTCTTAACTTTCTAAACCTTCAACCTATCCCTCTCCATCACCAGGCAAATAATACCCCATCTTTTTTATCCGCTGCCTGATTTCCTGCCGCAGCTCTTCCTGCTCTACTTGCTCTAACGCTTCTAGATATACCTCATAAGCCCGGCGTTTCTTCCCTGCCTTTTGCAGGCACCAGCCGGCCCTTTCCAAAGCCGGCGCGGCAAAACGCGATCCTGGATGATATTTGGTCACTGAAAGAAACACCCGCGCCGCTTCCTGGTACCGTTTCTCTGTAACATAGAGCTGGGCCATGTAATAGATAGCTTCCGCTCCATATTGCGCGTCACCGCTCACCTGACCATAAGCCCAGAGCGCGTTCCCTTTTCTGCCCAGTTGCTCATAGCAAAGACCGAGCAGTAGATAAGCCTCAGACTGCTCACCGCTTCTTGCCGCCTGCAGCAGGTGCGGCACCGCGGCCTGCCACTGATCAGCCTTTTGCAGCGCCTTGCCCCGCGCCAGATCTTCCAGCGGTGTTGCCTGAGCGGAAATCACCAGAAAAAGTACGCCTATTAAAAATCTATGAGCCATTTTTTTGGATTTTGTGGGACTCAAGCCAGCGATTAGATCAGAGGACTCAACAAATAGTAAAGCGAGGCCGCCACCAGCGCACACCCCGGTAAGGTAAACAACCAGGCATAGGCGATCTTCTTGCCCAACCCCCAACGCACCGCGCGCACACCCCGGGTGGAACCGACACCCATGATCGACCCGGTAATACAGTGCGTAGTAGATACCGGCAGCCCGATGGCCGAAGCGCCAGCGATGACAATAGAAGCCGTTGTCTCCGCCGCAAAACCATGTACCGGCTGCAGTTTAATCAGCCCGTGACCCAGCGTCTTGATCACCCGCCAGCCGCCAATATAGGTTCCCAACCCCATCACCGTAGCACATAGCAGGATCACCCACAGTTGCACATCTGTGTCCTGCTGCCAACCGGCCCCAAACAAAGTCAAAGTAATTACTCCCATTACTTTCTGGGCGTCATTCGAACCGTGGCTCAAGGCCATCAACGAGGCAGAAAGTATTTGTAGCTTACCGAAAACCTTATTCACACCCGAAGGAGTACGGTGACGGCATAACCAGATGATCGACAACATCAGGGCAAAACCCACAAAAATCCCCAAAACAGGCGAGATAACCAGCGCAAGAAAAATCTTCTTTAATCCCGCCAAGTGCAGGATACCCGTACCGCCAAAGAAAGCCATGGCAGCGCCAACCAGCCCGCCAATAAGAGAATGTGACCCACTGATCGGTAAACCGAACAATGTACACAGAGCAACCCAAAGAAAAGCGGCCAGCATCGCCGCCATTATCACCGCGGGCAAGTCCACCGGATTCACCACTCCCGTGTCTACGATACTGCTGCCGATGGTCTTGGCCACCCGCGTGCTTAACAGCGCTCCAACAAAATTAAGAACAGCAGCGAGCATAACCGCCTTTACCGGGCTGAGCACCCTGGTTGACACCACCGTAGCAATAGCGTTAGCGGAATCATTCCAGCCGTTAGCGAAATCAAAGAGCAGACAAACACCAATTACTGCGATGGGAATCACTATCTCAGGCATTTTTGACCAGTATCCCTTCTATACTATCGGCGACGTCCTCACACTTGTCAATCGCCCGTTCCAAGTGATCATATATCTCTTTGATCTTAAGGAACTCCAGAGCGTCCATCTTAGAATTGAACATGCTGGCCATAGCGCTCTTGATGAGTGTGTCCCCCTCGTTCTCCAGGCGATTTATCTCGATACAAGACTTCATGATCTTCTGGGGGTTTTTCAAGTCGCGCAGGCTGTTGATCACTCGCTCCAGCTCATCCACCGCCGTTTTTAAAATGGTCATCATCGCTATGGCGCGGCCAGGCAACTTTTTTATTTTATACATCAAAATACGATCCGCCACGCCGTCCACCATATCTAAAATGTCATCCATATCAGCGGTCAAACGGTGGATGTCTTCGCGGTCAAAAGGTGTAATGAAGCTGCGGTTTAGCTTCTCTATGATGTCGTGGGTAATAGTATCTCCCTTGTGTTCAATATTGTTGATCTCAACGATGATTTTTTCTCTGCCGTTACGACTCTGAAACACCTGCTCCAGCAAGCTAACCGCGCTTTTCAGGTTCTGTACGCCCTTCTCAAAAAGATCAAAGAACTTCTCCTCTCGCGGAAATAGACTCAATTTCATCAGGTCTCCTTTACAATCACTGATAATATTCGCTGAAAGATGCATCCCCCAAAAAAGCCGCCACTC
>JAUXIB010000013.1 GCA_030621225.1 candidate division FCPU426 bacterium | reverse complement strand
GAGGATATAACCAAATGGAAGGTGACGGTGCGGGATACCGGTGGCCGGGAGGTGAAGATCTTTACCGGGGAAGGCGATCCGCCCAGAGAACTTATCTGGGATGGAAAAAGCGACAGCGGTAAGCTGGTTGAAGGCGGCGAGTATCGCTTTGATCTCCAGGTAGAGGACGAGGAAGAACAAAAAGGCAAGTCTGAGGAAAAGATGGTGCTGGCCAAGCTGAAGCCAAAGCCTGCCTCTCAACCGATTCCCGCGCCAACTGTAGCGTCTGAGGAAAAATTCAAGTATCCTTATGCTTTCCAGTTCAGCACCGATTTACTCTTTGAAGCAGGCCGTGCCGAGCTGAAGCCGGAGGCTGTCCGAGCACTGGAAGAGGCGCTGGGCATTATCCGCGTCCATTTCCCTGACAGCTTGTTCCTGGTAGAAGGGCACACGGACAATGTTCCGCTTAGCGCCGGCGCGCAGTTCGCTAATAACGAGCAACTTTCCCAAAGCCGTGCGTTAGCGGTGCAGTCGATGATCATTACGCGGGGCATACAAGTCACCCGCACGCAGATCCTGGGCTTCGGGGCCGCCAAGCCGATGGCATCCAATAACACTGCTGATGGTCGTGCCGCTAACCGGCGGGTGGAGATGATAGTTTACGGCGAGAAGGAAGTGCACCAGGACGAGTTCATTCAAGATATGACCGCGCTGGTCGGTCAAGGATCCTATGAGAAGGCCACGGTTGATCTGCTCCGTGCTGCCTACGTCTATCCCACTGACACACGCGTCTACAGGCTTCTCGGGACGTGTCATTTCAAACTCGGGGATATGAGCAGGGCCCGAGAAGCATACGAGAGAGCGTTGCAGTTGAACCCGGGGGATGCGGAGCTGAGGACGTTCTTGCAGGATTGGAAGTAATATGCGCAGACTCCTGATGATAGGTTAATCGTTTTTGCCATCACAAGCACAGTAGTGGCGTCCCTCTGCGGGCGCCACCGCGACCATAGGGAGCGGTTATGATTCAGCATAACACCAGGCATATTTATAGGTTTCATCATAAGATATCAAATTTGTCCGATAAGGGTTATCGAGGATATACTTGATTGTATTATTCACATCACGCTCATCTCTCATTCCGCGGTCCCAAAAGCTACGCTGCCAAACTTTGTAAGAATGACCGTTCTTGTGTAAAAGGTTAGTGGTGAAAGACTTCCAGGAATCAAGAAGCTCAACAATCCCGATCTCTTGGATGCCGATCAACATATGTATATGGTCAGGCATGATTACGAAGGCTAAGAGATTTACGCGCGCAGCAATTCCATTGGTCAAAATATTTGAATATATTAGTTCGGCATACTTGGGGTTTGTAAAAACTTGTCGCTTCCGGTTGCAAGTGAGAATGACATGAAATACGGCACCCGGTTTGCGGTATAATTCCGAATCAAGTCTTATGCTTTTGCGTGTCATCGCGCCCCAAATGTTCAATTAACCAACCTTCGGTTGGTGGCGCCCACAGAGGGACGCCACTACTGCCGATTAAATAACGCAATAACCAACCTCCGGCTGGTGGCGCCCGCGGAGGGACGCCACTACTGCCGATTAAATAACGCAATGACCAGCCTTCGGCTGGTGGCGCCCACAGAGGGACGCCACTACTGACTAACCACCACTGACCAGCCTTTGCCTTGCTCGACTCCGGCTTTTACCAACGCGGCCAGCTTCTCTTTGTTCCGGGAGAGGCCCAACCGTTCATAAGTCAGGCTGGTAATCTGCCGCTTGAGGGTGCGGACAGACCAGTTTCCCCGTAAGCACTCAATCTCGTAGAAGGCACGCTTGAGTGGGTCCTCGATGTCGAGAAATTTCTCAAGGTGACTATAGGTGAGCCTGTTGATAAGTTTTTGCGGGGCGATGCGCAATTGTGGGGACGGTGTCCCCGTTTTTCTTTGCGCCTGTTTCCTAGTGGGGAGGATCTTTCTCAATTGTGGGGACAACGTCCGCACAATCTCGGGATACAGACGATAGAAACGAAGATAGCGATAAAGCTGGCGGCGGCCGCAATTGCTCACCTTCAGGCCGGTAAGTTGTTTGGCCAGTTCGGTAAGAAGGTTATCTCTCGGAACTCCCAATCACCGATCCACGATAGACGATTGCCGAATTTTTTGCTGATACATCTTAGCCTTCTCATTATCCGGGTCTAGTTCCAGGGCTTTGTGGATGTATTTGAGGGCCGCGGCCTGGTTGCCAAGATTGTATAGGGTCACTGCCAGATAGGTCTGGTAATTTGGATTGACCGGGTCCATCTCTATCGCTCGACGGAAGGCGGTGTTTGCCTCCCGGTAGTAACGGCGGGCAAGGCTGAGGTGCTTGTTTCGCTCCATTTGGTCGCCGCCGGAATCAAGGGAACCGGCTTTATTTTGGTGTTGCCTGGCTAGTAGG
Source organism: candidate division FCPU426 bacterium (assembly GCA_030621225.1). Classification (GTDB taxonomy): domain Bacteria; phylum Oederibacteriota; class JAUXIB01; order JAUXIB01; family JAUXIB01; genus JAUXIB01. The sequence continues at coordinate 22,789 of JAUXIB010000013.1, read as the reverse complement.
AAGGTGACCGCTCCTTTCATATCGTAGAGCCGGACGTTATTGATCCCCAAGCTAAGGGCCTGTTCTATTGTTTCCAGGCAGCGGATCAGAGCCCCCTCGTTTTTATAGATCGTTGCCAGATTTAAGTACGCTTCGAGTTGGTTTTGGTTTAAGGACAGAGCGGCGTTTAAGCCAGCGATGCTGCGTTGTGTCAGTTTTTGTTTTTCGCCGGAAGAGACTGACTTCTTGGCTTTTACATATGTTTTACTGGCGTATTCGGTCAGATTATAAGCGAGGGCTACCGAAACGTCTTCGTCAAGCGACCATTTGTTGGCCACAGTGGTTATCGATTGATTATTCCATCTACCGTCGGGGTCTGTGTTGTGGAAGAAATCTATGAATTCCCGACGGTTGTGTTGATAGAAAGCCAGTTTTTCTTTGACCTCCGGCCGGTGCGCGTCCTCCTCTGCCAAGATGGGAAGAGGGAGGATTGAGAGAGCGGCCAGTTGTTTGTGCAGGAGGGCCAGTTCGCTGGTGTAGAGTTCGCGCGAAGCGGTGAATTCCAGGAGCGTATTATCATCGGTAATTATTTCCCCCTCAGCGGCATATTGGCGAAGCTGATCATCCGCGGCGACAAAACAGCGTAGGAAAGTATAGGGGGTCATCAGCCGCTTGATATAAAAATGTTTTTCTACCTTATATTCCTTGATCTTTTCTTCTAGGAAAGAGAGTGAGAGCCTGTGTTGCTGGCGTGAACCAAGCAGCAGGAAGTCGCCTTTGTTGATGTTTACCCACCAGAGGGAAACGTGAGGAAACGTTTGGCTAAAGGTGCGGATGATGGTTTTGAAGGTCTCTGTTTTTATGCGGTATCCTTGCAGCCATTGACAGGCGATGCCGTTTTCTTTAAGGCGGTGACGCATGGCTTGAAAATATTCCTCGGTAAAAAGGTTGCCGGTGCCGCTCATCCAGGGATTGGATGGTTCGGCGATGATCACATCATATTTCTCGCGGCTGAAAAAAAGATGACTCCTGCCGTCGCCAACGACCATCTTGGCACGTGGGTCACGCAGGGGATCTCCTCCGTAGATCGGATGGAATAGCTTGGTCGCTTCGATTACTTGTGGAGAAATCTCCACGCAAGTGGATTGTTTGAGCGGATAGAGCAGTGAGGTGGCAAAGGTGGTGCCGGTTCCCAGTCCGATCACCAGCACGTTCTCAGCATCCGGGTGCAGCAGTAGCGGCAGGTGGGCACTGAAGGTTTGAGTGGTCATGTCGGCGCCTTCGCTGGAACCATCCGTTTTGCCGTTGACGGCGAAGAATATTTTTGAATGGCCTTGCAGCTTGCGCACACTGACTGAGCCGCCGGGGCCGTCCTTGTGATAAAGCAAATCCTGGTTTTCACGGAGCTTGCCCGGGGTTTTTGAATCCAGATATTGCTGGAAATATAAATAGCTGCCGCCAAAAAGCACTTTGGGATCTACTCTGGGCAGCAGGATCAGCGCAACGCAGGCGATAAGCGGCAATGATGCCAGGCAGGCGGTCATGCGTACGCCGCGTCTTTTGGCAATGACGTATAATCCCAAGGTGAACTGCAGGGCAATTATCGGCAGCCCGGCATTGTGCGCTCCCAGCAGCGGCAGTAATATGAATCCGGCAAACAGTGAGCCGATTATCGACCCGACACTATTAACGGCGTACAGGCGGCCGATTTTCTCGGAAAGGCGGGAGGCATCGCGCGTGTAAGCGGCAGCCGCGGCCGGGAAAAGCGCCCCCGAAAATATTGTCAGCGGCAGGATAACTATGCCGGCCAGTAGATACTTGACCAACGAGAGCGTCAGGAAACTTCCGGTATAGGGTTTGATAAGACTGGCGGCAAGAAAAGGCAGGCGTGGCAAAAACAGGGTGGCGCCGACGGCGGCCAGCGCGGCCAGCATAAGCAGCAAACCGCAGGAAAAGACCTTGTCGCGTATTCGCCGGGCGATGGCGGCGTAAAGGGAACTGCCCAGCGCCAGCCCGAGGATGAAGCAGCCGAGGATGGTAGCAAAGCTGTAGGAAGCCGGCCCGATGTTCGCTACCATTATCCGCGTCCAGATTATTTCGTAGTTTAAAGCGCAGAAGCCGGCAACGGCAAAAATAGCGAGGATATATGGCCGAACCGGCGAATCGGTGAACCGGCGAATCGGCGAGGGATCAGTGCCCGGTTTGCTCGCTCCGTCGCCTCGTCGCCCCGTCGCCGTTTCGAGCTTGCTCCACGGCCACCTTCCCAACGTGGACCAGCCCACAACCGCGATCACCAGGTTAATTACGACTGCCACTAGTGTCGTCTTAAATATTCCCAGGGCAGGCAACAGCAAGAAACCGGCGACGCCCGCGCCTACTGCCGCGCCCAGGCAGTTGATGCCGTAGAGAAAACCGCTTTTTCGAGAGAGTTCCCGGTGTTCGCGGGTAAGCGCCTCTATCAGCAAAGGCAGAGTCAGGCCCATCAGCGTTACCGTCGGCAGCATGACTACCGTTGAGATCAGTAAACGAGCGATATGATAAAGCACCGGTATGTCGTAAAGCGTGCGGTAGGCAACGCCGAAAAGCGGCCGGACGGCGATAAAGAGGAAGGGCACTGTCAAAGCTACCAGGGCGATCAGGGCCTCGAGGTTGAAGTACAGGAACAATAGGTTGTTGCTCGTTGCTCGTTGCTCGTTGCTCGCCGGTTCGCCGATTCGCCGGTTCGCCGGTTCAACCCGGCGGGCGAGTTTGCCGGCAAGATAGGAGCCAAGCGCCAGCCCCCCCATAAAGATAGCAACCACCGTAGCTGAGGCATAAGCCGTGCCCTCAAAATAGAGACCGGCTAGTTTGAGCCAGCTTATTTCATAGATCAGGGCAGCAGTGCCGCTGAGAAAAAAGCTGGCAAGGACGAGTCTTTCTAGCTTCTTATTCATATTTACTCGTACTCGGTATTAGCGGGTCGGTGCTCGTGACATAAATCACGGCGATAATTCTAATTATTTGTCTTTTTAGCACAAAAATCAAGGTAATTATGACCCGGGACTCGGGACTCGGGACTCGGGACTCGAAACGGGGACCGTATCTTGTATCTCGTATCTTCCGCCTTTGTCAACGCTTGCTTGATACTACTTCAGCGGTAGCAAGCGCTTGCTACGGCGGACAAGCGTATCTAGTTGGTCGCTTCCTATAACTACGGCTCCGTGTGGTCAGGGGTCAGGGGCTAGGGGGTAGTATCGTACAGCGTATAGCGTTGTTTTCGTCAAACGTCATACGATTAATGTCACGCGTCACGTGTCGCGCGTCTAATGTCGCCTATGACTTTCTGCGTAAAGATATCCGGTATTCTGTATCCCGTGTACTAACGAGCTACGAACTCCGAGTCCTTCGACTCATGTTACTCGCTCAGGACCCTGCACCTGAGCGTGCCAACGCGAATGGTACAGGGCTACGAGCTGCGAAGTAGAGACCACTAGCCACCGTTTTCATAATTCCCTGTCTGTGGGGCCAATGAAGTAGTATAATCAGTGTCTTATGAAAGAAAACTTAATCGGTAAATCGCTAAAAGAAGTTACCAGTTTGCTTGAGGAGTTTAAGGGCAAGCCGTTTCAGGCCCGGCAACTTTTTGCCTGGCTCTACCAAAAGGGAGCCAAAAAGATCGAGGAGATCACTGAGCTTTCCAAACCCCTGCGCCGGGAATTGGCCGCGAAATACGAGATCCGTTACCCCGAGCTGGCCGCGATACAAACCTCTAAGGTAGACGGCGCCAAAAAGTACCTGTTGTCTCTGGCTGACGGCGCGAGGATGGAATGCGTTTACCTGCCCCAGGAGCGCTGGGGGGCGTTGTGTGTATCCAGTCAAGTGGGCTGCGCCTGCCGCTGTACTTTTTGCGCCACGGGTAACCTGGGTTTTCAGCGGGATCTTACCGCGAACGAGATCCTGGGGCAATTGCTGCTGGTTCGTTTTGCCCTGGGGGAGAGTGTTGATCGTATAGTAGTAATGGGTATGGGGGAGCCGCTTGAGAATCTGACTGAATTGCGCGTGGCGTTGAAGATAATTACCGCGCGCGAAGGGCTGGGTCTGAACCAGCGAAAAATAACGGTATCTACGCTGGGTAAGCTGCAGCGCCTGCGTGGGCTGGTGGAGGAAGATATTCCGGCGTCACTGGCCATATCTCTGGGCGCTGCCGAAAATTGGCTGCGTTGGCAATTGATGCCGGCGGTAAAGGGGGAGAAGCTGTCCGAGCTTATCGGCTGGTGCAGTAGCTACCAGAACCGCACGCGCAAGGAAATTACCTTTGAATATGTCTTATTAGACGGGGTGAACGACAGTTTGGCCCAGGCAAGCAAGCTGGCGCATTTGGTGAGGCCACTGGCGTGTAAGGTGAATTTGATAGCGTATAATCCCGTGCCCGGGCTGGATTTCAAGGCGCCCAGCGGTGAGACGATAGGCAAGTTCCAGGAGGAGTTGCTGAAGAAAAAAGTGGAGAAGGTCTTCCGGCGCAAAAGTATCGGTGCAGATATCGCGGCTGCTTGTGGGCAATTGGCGGCGGGGCGACGTTAACGACTTAATCCACAGATTACACAGATTCCACAGATTGGTTTTTGGAAAAGTCTAACGACGTACGTACAAACAAGCATTAATCTCTTGATAACCCTTCGACAAGGTTTACACTGAGCATGTCGAAGTGCTCAGGGCAGGCGGCAAAGGGGGATTCTTCGCTAGCAGGGGAGCATTCTTGGTTTTAACGGTTTGAAGTTGAGGTTAAACACAAAAATTACACCGATGATAACAAAGGAATCTGTGTGATTGGACTTTTCAGTAAGCGGGTTTACGTATTTTGCGAGAGAGTTTTTTGGTAATTTTGAATTACTAAGAAAAAAATCTGTGGTACGAACACCAAAAGTGTTCTCGCGAGTTTCTGCCTTGCTAAACATAACAGAAACTTGCAAATCTGTGGATCCAAAGATGTTCTTGGTAGTGAGAAGATGTTAGAAAGTCACTATTTATATTTTCTAAAGCATAACCTGAAGGCTCGCTTGCTGGGCAAGCGGCAGCCTTTGCTGTGCGGTTTCAAGATCACCCACCGTTGTAATCTCAAATGTCGTATTTGCCCTTTTTGGCGTTCGGGGCAAGCGGATATTACTTTCACGCAGGCCGTGCGGGTGATGGATCGGTTGCGTGGCGATGGAGTGCGCTTGATGATCTTTGAGGGAGGGGAGCCGTTCCTCTGGCGGGACGGTGAGCTGGCGCTAGAAGATCTGGTGCGCGAATCAAAGCGGCGCTTTTTCTGTACAGGCATTACTACCAACGGTACGCTGCCCATCGAAACGGCCGCGGATACGGTTTGGGTTAGTATTGACGGCCTGCGTGAGGGACATGACGCCGGACGCGGCAAATCTTTTGACAAGATAATAGAAAATATCAAAGCCTCGTCACATCCGCGCATCTTCGCTAACATCTGTTTCAGTAGTCTTAATGACGGCGAGGCAACGGAGCTGGTTAAGTATCTCAGCGAGCTGGTGCAGGGTGTTACCATCCAGTTTTATTATCCTTTTCCTGGTTCATCAGAGGATCTGGAACTGCCGGGGCAGCGGCGCGTGAAGGTGTTGGAGGAGTTACTCGCCCTGAAGAAGCAGGGCTATCCCCTGTTGGATTCTTTTTCCGCCTTGCGGGCGTTAAAGAAAAATGATTGGCGTTGTCATTCCTGGCTGATAGCCAGCGCTGAACCGGATGGCGCGGTCAATTATGGGTGTTACCTTGAGAACCGCGCGGACATCGCCTGTGAGAAATGTGGTTTCGCGGCGCACACGGAGATATCGAAGGCGTATGATTGGCATTTGCCGGCCATTCGAGCGGGGGCGAAGATATTTGGTTTTAGGTGGTTTTGACTACCTGGGGGCCGAGTTTGTATCTCGTAGCTTACGTGTGGTCAGGGGTCAGGGGCTAGGGGTTAGTATCGCACACTGTTCACTGACCACTGTCCCCCGACCACCGTTTGCTCAAACCCGGTATCCTGTGTACTAACGAGCTACGAACTCCGAGTCCTTCGACTCATGTTACTCGCTCAGGACCCTGCACCTGAGCGTGCCAACGCAAATGGTACAGGGCTACGAGCTGCGAAGTAGAGACCACAGATCCCTGTTTTCGTAATTGACTTCTTGATAAAATCCTTTAAAATCATATGTTAACTAATATAAAGGATAAAGGTTAACAATAGAAATGAGCCTGGAGCAACTAACAGCCAAGGTATTAGCCGGTGGTGAACTAAACGCCGGGGAAGCGCAAGCGTTGACGGTGATAGAGGGAGAGGATTTATACGATCTTTTTTATGCCGCTAACCGACTGCGTCGTGAATTTCGCGGCTCAGGTGTATCCTTTTGCTCGGTGATCAACGCTCGTTCGGGGCGCTGCCCGATGGATTGCGCTTTCTGCTCGCAATCCGGCAAGCACGGGACGAATGTAGAGGAATACCCTCTTGTCGGCAAGGAGAAGGTGCTTGCCGCGGCGCTTGATATGAGATCGCTTGGCGCGAATAGTTTCGGCATTGTTACCTCGGGTCTCCGTCTTTCCGAGGAGGAGTTTGGCAGGGTGGTCGAGATGCTATCGGCAATGCTTGAGCAGGGGGTGACTCCCTGCGCCTCGCTTGGCATGATAGACAAATCACGTGCCGATAAGCTGAAATCCGCCGGTGTGCATCGCTACCACCATAATTTAGAGACGGCCGGGTCGTTCTACCCCAGTGTTTGCACGACGCAGAAGTATGAGAGGAAGCTGGAGACGATAAGAGTGGCCAAGGCCGCCGGGTTGAAGGTCTGTTCGGGCGGTATCTTTGGCCTGGGAGAGAGCTGGGAGCAGAGGATAGAGCTGGCCATTACACTGCGTGAGCTTGATGTGGACGCGGTGCCGTTGAATTTCCTTACTCCTGTCAAGGGCACGCCGATGGGAAAGCGTCCGCTGCTCCCCGCGCTGGAAGCGCTGAAGATCGTTTCCATATATAAGTTTCTGTTGCCACAGGTGGAAATAAAGATCTGCGGCGGCAGGGAACTGATTATGGGGGATTTGCAGCCGTTGATGTATTTGGCGGGAGCGGATGGCGCGATGATAGGGAATTACCTTACAACGAAAGGTAGACCGGCGGAAGAAGACCTTGAGATGGTAGAGAAGTTGGGCCTTAGGGTGAGGAGTGGGAGGGTGGAATAACCACAGAGGCACAGAGCGCACGGAGGATTCACAGAGAAAGGATCTCACCAGGACGTTCCTCTGTGTCCTCTGTGGCTCTGTGGTGAAGACGCCGTATATATTATGACTATGCTTGATGCAATCAAGAAGGAGCTCGAGGACCTCAAATCCGCTGATCTTCTCAGAAAGCTCCGGCAGGTAGAGTACTTGGCAGGCATGTGTGCGCGTGTTGATGGTAAAGAGTGCGTTGTTTTCTGTTCCAATGACTATCTTGGGTTTTCCAGAGACCCAAGAGTCAAAGGCGCCGCTGCCCAGGCCGCTGAAGAGTACGGCGCTGGCAGCGGAGCTTCCAGGTTGGTATGCGGCGACCTTCCTATCCACCGCCGTCTGGAGGAGAGAATAGCGCGGTTTAAGGGGCTTGCCGCGGCAGCCGTGTTGCCGACAGGTTTTCAGGCAAATCTTGGAGTTATCACCTCGCTGGTTGGAGAAAAGGATGTTGTTATATGTGACCGGTTGAATCATGCCAGCATAGTTGATGCTTGCAGGCTTTCCGGTGCCAAGTTGCTTGTGTATGCTCATTGTGATTTAGGAGAATTAGAGAAATGCTTGGGGCGGGGTGATGGATTCAGGCGGCGTCTGATAGTGACGGACAGTGTTTTTTCTATGGATGGGGACCTTGCTCCGTTGGCTGGGATCTGTCGTTTGGCAGAGCGGTATGCCGCGATGGTGATGGTAGATGAGGCTCATGCCACTGGGGTATACGGGGAGCAGGGACAGGGACTGGCGCACGAATTGGGTTTAAGCAAAAAGATAGATGTACATATGGGCACGCTGAGTAAGGCCATCGGCAGTCAGGGCGGTTATGTAGCAGGTGATCAGGATTTGATAAAATATATACATAATAAGGCGCGTAGTTTTATTTATACCACTGCTCTTGCTCCTGCCGCTTGCGGCGCGGCGTTGAAATCGCTGGAACTGATGGAAGGGGAGGAGGGCGTGAGGGAGAAACTCCTTAGCAACATAAGTCGACTCAGGCGTGGCCTTGCTGAATTTTGTGTTGGCGAGGATGGTTCCCCGATATTACCTGTGATCATTGGATCGGAGCAAGACGCCGTGCAGGCGTCTGCTAGTCTCTTGGCTGCGGGCTATTTTGTTCCGGCCATACGTCCGCCGACAGTGCCAAAGGGAACAAGCAGGTTGAGGATAACTGTGTCAGCTTTACATACGGATGAGGAAATAGATGGGTTGGTTGAAAGCCTAACGTCGAACGTCAAAACGTCGAAGGTCAAACGTCACCAAGCGGGAAATATGCATAAGCGACGCATGTCCGCCGTAGCCGTGGCGAAGGCGGAAGCGACGAGCAACGAGCAACGAGCAACGGGAGTGTTCATAACTGCCACTGACACGGAAGTCGGCAAGACGATAATCACTTGTGCTTTGGCTGTGGCCCTAAAGGAAAAGGGAATGGACGTTGGCGTGATGAAACCCGTGTCCTCAGGGGGGGTTCCCGGCGAAGACGCGCTCGCCCTGAAAAAATATTCGGGGGTGGATGATCCAATCGAGACGATCAATCCCTGTGCCTTTCAAAGACCGCTTGCTCCTCTGGTTGCCGCGGAGAAAGAGGGCCGAACAGTAACTCGGGCGGCGATAATGAAGGCCAGGGAGGTATTAGAGAAGCGGCATGATCTGCTTCTGGTGGAGGGGGTCGGTGGACTGTTGGTGCCTTTAGCGCCGGAGCACACAGTGCTTGATATGATGTCTTCTTTCGGTTATCCAGTCTTGCTTATTTCCCGAGCAGGTCTGGGTGCGGTAAATCATACACTGATGTCTTTAGAACTGCTGCGCGCTAAAGGTCTTGAAGTGCTCGGAGTGGTGATGAACGGGTTCAGGGATGATGAAGCGGAGGTGGATAATCCGCGGATGATAGAGGAGTTTGGGAAGATAAAGGTTTTGGTAAGGGTGCCATTTTTTAAGGAAGGTGATGTTGTCGCTCAGGCGGCGGGGTGTTTGGAGAGGGTGGTGGACAGCTTTAAATTATGAATTCTGAAAACGGTGGTCAGGGGTCAGGGATCGGTGGTCGGCGGGCAGTGTCCTGATAGGCTTTGAGCTACGCTTGTCACGCCGTAGCCCCCCCCGTTTGCCTGTCGGCAAGACAGGCGGGGGGGCGACGGCGGAAGCTACGAGAAACGAGAGACCAGCGACTAGCGACGCGGAAGCAGCGACAACTTGAGGAATAAAAATATGGAATACAACCACGACGAACTAGCAAAAAAAGATAAAGCCTATTTCTGGCACCCTTTTACCCAGATGGCTGATTGGGAAAAAGAGGACCCTTTAATAATAGTGACAGGGGAAGGGTCCTATTTGATAGATGATCGCGGCCGAAAATTTATAGACGGGTTCTCATCGTTGTGGGTAAACTTGCACGGTCATCGTGTGGCCGAGATAGACAAGGCGATCAAAGACCAACTGGGCAGGATCGCGCATACCACGGCTTTAGGTTTTTCTAATGCTCCGGCCATAGAACTGGCGGCCAAACTGGTCGCGGTAACGCCGCCAGGACTTGACAAGGTGTTTTACTCAGACTCCGGTTCTGAAGCGGTAGAGATCGCCCTGAAAATGGCCTTGCAGTATTGGCAGCACAAGGGAGAGCCACGGCATAAATTTCTTTCTTTTGTAAATGCTTACCACGGTGATACAGTCGGCGCGGTTAGCCTGGGGGGGGTGGAACTGTTCCATGCCGCGTATAAACCACTGCTGTTTGACGTGCTAAGGGCCCCGGCACCTTATTGTTACCGCTGTCCGCTGGGTAAAGAATATCCGGGGTGTAAGCTTGCCTGCCTGAAAGAGACGGAACGCATCCTGGAAGAGAACAAGGGCAGTGTAGCGGCAATAATAGTCGAGCCGATGGTGCAGGGCGCGGCGGGGATGCTGACGCAACCGTCTGGTTTTCTCAAAGGGCTGAGAGAGTTAGCGGACAGACATAACTCATTGTTGGTTGCCGATGAGGTGGCCACGGGATTTGGCCGCACGGGCAAGCTCTTCGCCTGTGAGCACGAGGGTGTGGTTCCCGATATCATGACGCTGGCCAAGGGGCTTACCGGCGGCTACTTGCCATTGGCGGCTACCCTGGTTTCGCAAAAAATATATGATGCTTTTCTGGGGGATTATGCGGCAAACAAGACTTTCTTTCACGGGCATAGCTATACCGGTAATCCCCTGGGCTGCGCGGCCGCGCTGGCCAGTCTGGGATTGCTGGGGGAGCAGGGGTTCCTAGATGGTGTGGAACAAAGGGTGAAATTTATGGCGGACAGGTTGCATAAGTGTGGTAAGTTGGCGCGTGTCGGTGAGGTGCGGCAATGCGGTATGATGGTGGGGGTCGAGCTGGTGGCTGATAAACGGACGAAGCAGGAATATAATTTGGCGGAAAAGATGGGAGCTCGCGTTTGTTATAAGGCGCGTGAAAAGTGGATAATCACCCGACCGCTGGGGAACGTTGTCGTTTTAATGCCGCCGTTGAATATTCCACTGGATGTGCTAGAGGAATTGCTGGATGGGCTGAAGTGGGCAATTGAAGAAACAACGAGAGAATAGTCTGAAGGTTTGAAAGTTTGAGGTTATAAGGTTACCCAGTACGCATTGGTAACCAGCGGCAATTATAATTTTTCGGCCAGCACATAAGCATCAGGACCTTCGAAGTAATTCCCCACAAGGGCGCGTCGCACAAGCTTGGCTACCCAAAAGATGCCACGGGGAGCGGAGCGGGGATCAATGCCTGTGTCGACTACTTTGAAGCCGGCGCTTTGAAACATCTCTTTTAACAAGGAACGCGGATAGGGGCGCTTGTGCTCGGGATCTCGCCAGAAGCTGTCACAGATTATCCCCAGGTTCTTGGAATTAGGAGTGACCAGGGCCAAGCGACCCTCGGGTTTTAGTGCCTGGTGGCAGAGCTTGAGAAAAAGCGGAACATCTTTGGGTTCCAAGTGTTCAATAAGATGAGCGGCGAATATGGCGCCGTAGCGTTTTTTCGAGTTACGCAGATGGGAAATAATATCAGCTTTTTGGACGGTATAGCCCTGCTTGCGGCAGGCGGCTATTTTGGCTGCGTCTATATCGATGCCCTCTGCCTTGGTTCCCTGTGCATGGCATAAAGTTAAGAACGCACCGTCACCGCATCCGGCATCGAGAATAGGCGGGTGTTGCGCTAGTTTTGAGTGATAAAAGGCATAATCAATCATAAATAAAATGTAGCATTTTTAGCCTGAAGATTAAAGAACAAAGACTATTTAGCTTTACAAGAAGCGCAAGGCGAAATATACTACACGCGGGAGGTTTTATGAAGAAAATATTGATAGTACTTTTGATGGGATTCGTGTTATCTTGCGCTCCCGCTGGCAAACTACAACCGGGCAAAGCGGCGCCCGATTTTAATCTGCGGGACGTATACGGCGGGGAACATAAGTTGGCGGACTACCAGGGGCAGGTAGCGCTGGTTGTCTTCTGGGCTACTTGGTGTCCTCCCTGTATGCAGGAGGTTCCTTCCCTGAAGCGTTTGCAGAAGAAATACGGCGAGCAGGGCTTCAAGGTGCTGGCGGTATCGGTCGACGGCAGACCGGAAAAAGTGCTGCCAAAATTCATTACTGACAATAGTATTAACTACCAGGTACTAATAAGCAATAGTCAGGCTGAAAAGGCCTATGGAAATATCAACAGCATACCGGCCGCGTTCTTGATCGACCGTACAGGGAAGCTTTCAAAGACTTATCTTGGCTATACAGTGGAATCCAAGCTGGCGCGGGATATTGAGAGCTTATTGTAGGGGAAGAGTCGTTTTTTACCACGACGACACGACGTTAACGGCTTTTTTTGGATAACAGCTAAGATAGTAAGAGTAGGGGCTTGTCGGTTTGTCACACCCGCGAAGGCGGGTGTCCAGGTCAATTGGATTCCCGCTGGTCCGCGGGAATGACAGGCAATAGCGTTGCTTGTCCGTTGTTTGTAGGGGCGCGATTCATCGCGCCCTTGGGTTCAATTAATTGAACCCCTACATGACGAAGACGGATAACGTCGTGGTGAAAAGAACGTTAGTCGTTACGATACGCGTTGGTGTTAAAAAAAGAACGTCGTGTCGTCGTGGTGAGAAAACGGTTTGGAGGGTTAAGCAATGTACGGAACAGAAAATAACGTTACAGTTCTAGTCGCCATCGGCATGGGATTTCTATCTTTTATCTCTCCCTGTGTTTTGCCGTTAATTCCCGCCTATGTTTCCTATATGACCGGTCTCTCGCTGGAGGAACTGCAGGCCAAGAACAAGGGGGGCAAGGCTATCCTGCGTATTCTTTATGGTTCTTTGGCATTCGTGCTGGGGTTCTCACTTATATTTATTCTCCTGGGTGCTGCTGCCAGCAGCCTCGGCAATGTTCTGCAGGCGCAAAAGTTCTGGCTGGCGAAATTAGGGGGCGTGTTGATAATCTTCTTTGGTCTGCACATGGCAGGTGTTTTCAAGCTTAGTTTCTTGAATTTTGAGAAGAAGTTTGAAGTGAAGGCCAAGCGGGGCGGTCTTTTCACCCCCTTTCTGCTCGGTTTGGCCTTTTCTTTCGGTTGGACACCCTGTATCGGGCCCTTTCTCGGTACGCTGATGGCTGTCGCCGCTAACCAGGAGACGATCTGGCAAGGGATGGTTTTATTGGCTTTCTACTCTGCCGGCTTGGGTATTCCCTTTGTTCTTACCGCATTGGCGCTTGGTTTTTTTCTCACCTCTTTTCGGGTTATCCAGCGCTACTTTCGCGCCATCGAGGTGGTGGGAGGCGTCGTGCTGATCCTGGTGGGGCTGGCCTTCCTCTTCGATAAAATGGGCTGGTTCTATGCGATCATGCCGGGGAGCTACTAGCTCGTTGTTCGTCTATCGTCGATAGTCTATCGTTTGCTATCATTGATCAACGATAGCCGATAGTCAATAGCCGATCACCAACCACGTATCGTATTGCGTACATTACCAGGCGAAGCCCCCTGTGTCCCGTGTCCCGTGTCCCGTGTACTGTGTACTCTTTGGAATTCTCAATTCAGAATTCATAACTCAGCATTCAGAATTCCTGTCTACTGCCTACTGTATCCTTGAAAAGACAACTGTAAGAGGTTAAAATAGATAAATGCAAAAAGCTGCCGGCGAAAAGATATTAGAGCTCCTGGCTGCGCAAGCGGGGGCGTATGTTTCAGGCCAGGCGCTGGCCCAGCGTTTCAAGGTCAGCCGTACTTTTATATGGAAGCAACTGGCCAAATTACGGGACGCAGGCTACAAGATATCCTCCGCGCGAAAAAAAGGGTACTGTTTGCTGAGGCCGGTTGATCCTCTGTTACCGCGTTTGATAACGGAACATTTGCGGACACGGAAACTGGGGCGCAAGATCGTCTGTTATCCACTGGTCACGTCTACAATGGATGTGGCGGCGGAATTGATCGCGAAGGGGGAACGCGAGGGAACGGTGGTCGCCGCCGAAAGCCAACTGCGGGGCCGGGGACGGCAGGGGCGTGAGTGGAGTTCGGCGCACGGCATGGGACTATGGCTGAGCGTGATATTAGAGCCGCGGGTGAGTCCGCTTTTAGCCAGCCGTCTGACCTTGACCGCGGCCAGTGCTATGGCTGAGGCGGTCGAAGCTGTCTGTGATGTAAGTCCGCAGGTAAAATGGCCCAATGATCTATATCTTGACGGACGAAAACTGGCTGGAGTATTGACTGAGATGAGCGGCGAGATGGATATTGTGCGTCATCTTGTGCTGGGAATGGGGATCAATGTTAATAGCAAAGCCGCGGAATTTCCATCGACATTAAGGAATCAGGCTACTTCAATATATATGGTGACGGGACGGCATACCGATCGGCGTGTACTACTTGCCGCTTTTTTGCGGTATTTTGAAAGGTATTATTCCCGTTTGAAAAAAGGAGACCTACAGGGAATGCTCGCGGGCTGGCGGCAGCGCGAGATGACTCTGGGCCGAAAGGTGGTGGTGAAGCGTCCCCGTCAGGAACTAAAAGGGGTCGCCGTAAATCTGGGGGAGGACGGCGCGTTGATCGTGAGAAGGCGGGATGGAGTGGAGGAGCGGGTATATTGTGGGGATGTTATCATTGATGGCGAACGTCAAACGCCGAACGTCAAACGTCGAATGTCAAACGTCGAAAGTCGAAAGCATGGGCGCTAAGACTTCAAATGAGCTACGAGCTACGAGCTGCGAGCTACTCGCCGTTGACCTAGGCAACAGCGCTATTAAGCTCGGACTCTTCAAGGGCGCGCGATTGGTTAGGCGGACGGAGTTCCCACTGGGCGCAAAGAAAAAGATGGCTGGTTGTTTGGCGGTCTTCGTCAAAGCAGGGCGGCCACGCGGCGCGATATTCTGCTCGGTAGTTCCGGGGCTGACTCCCTGGCTGGCGAAGGAGTTGAAGGGTTTATCGGGCACCACCGCTTTGCGAGTGACGCGTCGCCTGGATCTGGGACTAAAGGTGAGAGTAAAATCGGGAGTGGGGGCGGATCGGTTGGTCAACGCAGTTGCCGCTTGTCATCTTTATCGCTTGCCGTGTGTGGTGATCGATCTTGGTACGGCTACGACTTATGACGTAGTCTCGGCGCGCAAGGAATATCTGGGCGGGGTCATTGCGCCGGGGATAAAAGGTTCTGCGGAGGTGCTGGGCAAGCGTGGAGCTCAGTTGCCTTTGATAGATGTACGACGAAATATTAAATGCCCCGGCAGGGTGATCGGGAAAGATACCGCGGCGGCGATGCGCTCGGGATTGGTTTTTGGACAGATCGGCCAATTGGCAGGAATATTGCGCCAAATCAAGCGGGAGTTAGGAAGAGAACCGGTGGTGATCGCTACCGGTGGGTTTGCCGGACTAATGGCGCGTATGGGTGCGCCGTTTGAGCATGTCGATAAGGATTTGACGTTGAAGGGATTGCGGATTATATATGAGATGAATGTGAATTCTGAGTTATGAATTATGAATGCTGAATTGTGAGTTCCAAGTTCTAAGTACACGGTACACAGGATACGGGATACTGGATACTAGATACCAACGACTAACGACTAATATGATATAGGGAGCGACGCTTATATGGTGCGTATCGGTGAGATAGAAAAAAACGAACAAGAAAAACGCGAGCGGTGGCAGCGCTTTGCCTGGCGCGCGTTCCGTATCGGCTCGCCGCCAGCGCTGCTTTTAGCCGGGTATTTATTTTTACTGAGCGGGATCAGCAAGAGCATGGGAATGATCTTGATCGTATTTGCCTTTGTCGGGCTGCTCTTGGTCACTCGTTTTTACGAACGGCGACAGGGCCCGGGGTGGCGTGGTTTCCTCTTTCGCCGTCTGGAACTATGGGAGTCGCTGGCGGCATTGGCGGTGCTGCTTTTTGTCAGTGTACTCTATTTCTTTTCCTATTTACGGTTGCCGGTGAACGCTTTGGAAGCCAGATTGGTTAGTGCCGTTAGCTCTAGCGGTTTGATCGCGCCCCCGGGATACCTGCCGGTGGTTTTCCTGACCGGGTTGCTTCACAAGGTCTTGTTTTTCCTCCAGGCGAATATGATGATAATTGTTTTCACCTCCGGGTTGACGCTGATCGGTGCCCTGTTGGTATACCGTTTAACAGAGAATGCCCTGCATCGCTATAGGAAGACGCTGGGGGAGCGGCAGGATTCTTTTAGCTTTTTGCCTTTGTTAGTGGCGCTGCTTTTTGCTGGTTCGCAGGCGCAGTGGGGGCAGGCTACCTCGATTTCCGGTATCTTTTCGTCGTTTTCCAGTTTGCTGATCATATTGATCTTTTACCTGATTTTCAGTTTGGAGACGTCCGATTCTCAAGCGGTAGGCAAGCCGCGGCTTATGCTCTGGGCTGGGCTGTCCTTATCTCTGGGTGTATTGGCGGCTAGTGATATCAGGCTCGGTCTGATAATGGCGGTGAGCGTGGGTTGTTTTTTGGCCGCTTCATTGGAAAGGCGGATGATAAGCGGTCCCTTGTTGTGGGTCGGTAGCTTGGGTCTTGCGTTTGGGTTGTCGCTGGTGCTATTGTCCGCGGCGAAAGGGGGAGGCGGGAAGTTTATTGATTATTGCGGCGCAAGTTCGTTTCTGGTCTATTGGTTGGCTCCGTTGACCGGCGCCTGGACGTCCGTAATGATGGACTGGGGCTCGTTGCCGCAAGGAGTCGCCTACGATTTGGTTGAAATCGGCAATGAGCTGAACTTGTTGATAAGCTGGGCGATCGTTCCCGGGATCATCCTTTCTCGTCGTTTATTTCCAAATTATTCTTTTTCGCTTATCGCTGGGCTGATCTTCCTATTGCTTTTCGCTAAGCTGGGTATTGGTTTTGAAGGATTTCATTTGTTTTTTGCCGGCCCTTTATGCCCGCTGCTCGCTTTGGGGCTTGCTGTGGTCTCGCGTTATCTACAGGGGCGGTTGATCGCGGCGGGAGAACAACGCCTGCCGCGGCTGGGGCGTGGTTTGTTGCGGGCGGGCACGCTGAGAATAGTTTTCAGTGTTGTGCTGCTAGTTATTATTATTACTCCTTTGACCGGTCGTTACAGTGAACTGCAGGCGCGCGGTGGCGGTCTGTTGCTGGATTTTGGCCGCCGTCTATTGACCGGCCTGCCGCGACAAGCTATCGTCTTTTTTCAGGAAAAGGCCGATTACCAGGCTTGTATCTATTTACAGGGTAACGAAGGCATCGCCTCGGATGTGGACGCGATCTATGCGGGTTGGTTGGCGAATCGCTGGTATTTGCGGCAAGTGATCGCCAAGCAAGGGCGTGTGTTCTTTGGTGATATAGATAGCTTACTGGTGTCGGATGTAATAAAAAACGTGCTATTGGCTAATCGTGACCGTCCTGTATTTGTTTGTGGCTGGAATATACTGCCGCAGGACAAAGACTTCAGACTGATACCTAATCTGCACGATGTCGCGGTACTGCGGCGGGGAGAAAAATTCGTGCCTGATAAGGCTCTGGTTAGTGCCGCAGTGGAGATCCCGGCGGGAGATCCTGCGGCGCCAAGGCTAAGCGGCTATTACTACCGAGGCTGGTGTGAGTTGGGGGGGTATTATGAAGAATCCAAGGAACTCGCTCTGGCTACCGATTGTTACGAAGCGGCGCTACGCGTGGTGCCGGAGGGGGAATTGGCTCGTAAGCGTCTCGCCAGTCTCTATAATGATCGCGGCCAACTTGTGGCGGCGCGCGAGAAATATCGGGAGATAGTGGAAAAGAGTCCGGAGGATATAGAGGCCCATCTTAAACTGGCTGAGATTTACACGCGACGCAACCAATTGGATAAGGCGATGGCTGAATATGAACGGGCGATAGCGCTCAATGATAAGCTTTCTATGGCACATTACTACTTGGGGGAAATTTATCGGCGTAAAGAAATGGGCCAGCGGGCGATGCGCCAGTACCAGAAAGCTGTGGAAACCGAACCGGCTAATGTCAAGGCGCACTTGCAATTGGGTATGTTATATAAGAAACACGAGAGCTATCAAGCGGCGACTAAATGTTTCCAGGAGGTACTGCGTCTGGACCAGGATAACGCCCAGGCTCAGGAGGAGTTATGGGAGATATACAATCTGCAGTGAACGGCACGGGGGATAGTGAGCTGATGTCCGCGAAAACTTCGCGGCATGTCCGCCATAGTCTCGACGACGGCGGAAGTCCGCGGAGAAAAGTTCGTCTTTTGTTTTCGCCGCTTTTCATCGTCGCTTTGCTCGTTGCGCTTATTGCCGCGCTGGTCTATGTTTCTACGACGCCGGCGACTATCCATGCTGATGATAGCGGCGAGACAGTAGTCGGCTGTTTCCGTTTGGACGTACCTCATCCCCCGGGATACCCGCTTTATTCTTTGTTGGGGCGTATTTTTTGCTTTATTCCCATGGGTTCATTGGCCTGGCGGGTGAACCTGTTGTCTGTCCTGCTGGGGGCGGCTACGGTATTTCTGCTGGTTATCCTGATACGGCTTCTGGCGCGAAGGATTTTCCCGGCGGCGGGATCCTGGACGAGTGTGCTGATAGCCGGTGTGGCGGCTTTGTTACTGGCGTTTTCGCGTAATTTCTGGTTGCAGAGCACGGGGGCCAAAGGGGGTGTGTATACGCTTAATACAGTGGTGTTAGCTGTGTGTTTTATCCTGCTCTTTCAGGCGGCAGCTTATGTCGCAGGCCGGGACCGTCCTGAAGTAATGCTGCGTTTAATTTCAGAACGTCGCGAGGAAAAATATCTCTATCCGCTCTTCTTTCTGCTTGGTTTGGGTATGACCAATCACCTGCCGAGCGTATTTGTGTTTTCACTAGCTTTCATGATCGGCATACTGCATCTGCTTCAGCCGATGATTTCCCGGCGCCGCGCAACGGGCGTGAGCTTTTTATTATTGATCAGCGCGGCTGCTATATATCTGATCTTTCCCGGGATGGTGCTCTTTATACCCCCAGTGTTGTTATTGCTGCTGTCACTGGTACGGCCGCGTGTCTGCCGCTTCAAGTTGTCTATTTTTCTGATAATTTGTTTTTTATTGGGGCTGAGCATTTATCTTTATCTTCCCTTGCGGGCCGCTCAGGGCCCACCGATAAACTGGTATTCGCCGACAAAACTGGCGCGTTTTCTGGACGTGATAATGCGGCGTCCGTATTTAGAAGGAGAAAAACTGGTTGATAAGGACTGGGTCCAATTGCTGCGCCAGCTTGGACAATACCTGCTGACTTTCAAGAACGAGTTTAATTACCTGAGCTCGTTTTTTGGCTTGCTGGGCTTGGCTTGGTTGCTGCGTCGGGGACGCCGTGTCCTTTGGACTCCCTTGCTCGCGGGGTATCTAATGCTGGTGGCGGCGGCGGTGGTTTATCCCAGCTTTCAAGAAAAGCTCGTATGGGTATTGGATAATTATTTTCTACCGGCGAATATGATTTTTGCTGTTTTTATCGGCTTGGGTTTGCTGGGTGTGGCTGGTTCGGTTTGGCGTTCCGCATTAGGGCGTAAAGCGCTGGTTGTGCTGTTGTTGTTACTGCCGTTGATCCCATTATGGCGTAATTACCAGCGTAATGACGGCAGTTACTGTTATTATTCCTATGATTACGGCAAGAATATTCTGGCAACGGTGGAGCGCGATGGGATCATTTTCGGCGAGGGTGACTATAACCTGATGCCGCTTTACTATTTGCTTTATGCTGAAAAGCAGCGGCCGGATATTTCGCTGGTCACCAGTATATTTCTGCATTTTGACTGGGGCTTGAAGAATTTGCAGCGAACTTATCCGCAGCTAACGCTGAATGATCAAGGTGGTGATATCAACCAGCGCATTATAGATATCGTCAGGTATAATGCGCCCCGAAATTATCCCATTTATTATTCTACAAGAAATGGGGCGCTTGAAGAATTTGACATACCTATTAAAGATTACTTGGCGCCGAATGGATTGTTGTTGCGGTTTGTAAGCGAGACGGCGGCTTCTGTGTCGCTGGAGCAGATAGAAACGCTTGCCCGGCCCTGGGGGAATTATTGCCTGCGTAATTTAGAGCAGCGGCTTCCCTGTGTTGATGGCAGCACGGACCTTCTTTTTAGCTATTATGCTAGTGGTTATGTCAACCTGGGGAATTCACTGCAGCGGCTGGGTCAGCTGGACGATTCATCCGATAATTATAACCAGGCGCTGAAAATATTGCGTGCTTGTTGGCAATGTGATGATGATCTGGCTCCCATCTACAGCAATTTGTCTGCGGTTGCCGGCAGGAAGCATGATTACGTTCAGGCTAAGGCGTTGGTGGAACGCGCCTTGCAGTTGGATCCTGAATATGCCGGCGCCTACGCCAATTTGGGCAACATCTTTCGTTTGCAAGGTGACTTTATCAAGGCCGAGGAGACCTACCGTCGCGCACTGAGTGTAGACCCTGATTCTGCTGTTGCTCGTTCGAACCTGGAGCAGTTGATGACCGAGGATAAGAGCAACTTGGCCTGGCAACATGTTATGCGGGGAGATGAACATTCTCGTGTCGGCGAGGATAATCTGGCGGTTGAGGAGTACGAGCTGGCGATAGAATTGGGGCTGCAGCACCCGAGTCTTTTTTCCAATCTGGGTGTGATGTACGCCAAGGCAGATAAACGCGATCAGGCTGAGGAGTATTTTCGCAAGGCGCTGGAACTGGAAGCGGATTTTGTGGAAGCATACCGTAATCTTGCCGTGCTCTATTATAAAGCCGGCGATTCACAAAAAGCATGGCGTACAGTAAAAAAAGGACTGGCGCGGATGCCGGACGACCCTGGTTTGCGGCAGTTGAGAGATGTGATGAATAGGGCACAATAATCGCGGATTGCGCAGATTAAGTCATCGCGGATTACGCTGATTTTTTGGACATTATCTATCGTAATTATGAAGAGAAGCTCTCCGCTGGAAAAGACGATTCGGTTGTGTTACGGCGCCCTCTTCGTGGTCACGCCCTCCTTGCTCGTGCTTGCTCCTCGGCTGGACGCCGCCCTTTTTGGCATGGTGACGGCCCTGGGACTTCTCGCGGTTTGCCTTGTCCTCTGTTCGTTTGTTTATATCCGGGGTGGGGATTTGGGAGCGGCTTGGACGCCGGGTTTGTTGCCTTTCCTGGTCTATCCACTATTGCTTTTGCCGGCGATGTTGTTTTGCCGCGCGCCCTGGCATTGTCTGTTCGGTGAGTATGTTCGCTTTGATGGAATGCTGTTGGTTGTCGCGCAGCTCCTTGTTTTTCTTGGCGCCTATTTACTGACGCGAGAGGCAAAGGACGGCAGGCAGCACCTCTTCTGTTTATTGCTGGGGTCGGGAATTACCGCGTTGATAGTGCTTGGCGGCGGCGGGCCGGAGCCGAAGCTTACTGGCGGCGCCATTAATCCCGGACTTTATTTTTCGTTATCATTGGCCCTTTGTTTCGGCCTTTTTCAAGAGGCGCGTTGTTTCCGGCATCGTCTGTGGTTACTGATGGTCAGCCTGCTGTTTATGGCGGCTCTTTTGCGTAGCGGCGAATGGTTGGCATTGACCGGTGTCATTACCGCGTGGATTTGGCTGATGCGTCGCCGCACGGGGGAGGAAAATGGGGCGGCCAGGCGCGCGCGCAACTGGTGGATACTGATAGCTGTCATATTTCTGATAGCGATGGTCGTTTATGCCGTGGTTGACGCCCCGCGGGAAGCATCAGCTTTGTCGCAGAGCGAGGAGCTAATGTCTGCCTTCAAAACGCGGCTCTGTGTTTGGCGTGGGGCTGTTGAAATTATCTCGCACAGCTCTCTTTGGGGGCACGGCCCCGGATTGTTCCGTTATCTTTTCCCCGGGTCAAAGAATGCAGTCCTGTGCTTGTGGCGGGAGCAATGGGCTTATGTTCCGGACAATGCCTGTAATGCTTTTTTAGAAAGCGCGGTGGCCTTTGGCGTGATCGCGTTCCTGTTGTTGCCGGTGATATTTATCTGTGCTTGCCGCGCGGGGAGATCGTCCGCTTCTTTAACAGCGGCTTTTGCCGCGATGCTGATTAACAGTTTGTTCTATAGTTGGGATTTGGGCACGGCCCTGGCCCTCTGGTCGTTGTGGGGCGTAGCGCTTAATGTCTCTCGTTGGGGTAAAAAGCCGGCAGAGGATTTTTACTCTATTGTGGAAGTTCATGGCGCCCGGCGGCCCTCCTGGCAAAGCACAGTGCCCTGGTTGTTTTCCTTTGCCCTTGGTCTTGTCATTCTGGTGTGGTTGGCGTCCCTGTTATGCGCGGGGGTCTATGGTCAGGCAGCGCGGCAGCGGATGGCTGCCGGCAAGGGGGGGGAAGCCGTAGAGCTGGGTTGGCGCGCCTTGCTTAGTCAGCCCTATCTGGAGCATCTCTATTTGCAGCAATCAGAGATACATGTCAGGACCGGCTTGGCGGGAAAAAGCGGACTGGACGCCGACCGTGAAATAGAGCTGTTGTTGCGAAGAGCCCGGGAGATTAATCCCCTCAACCCGAATGCCAGCACTAGATTAGCCAGATTCTATTTAAACCTGTATCGCAAACGTGGTGGCGATTGGCATTTGATAAATGCCTTGCACCAGAACAACCTGGCGCTGGCGCTGGCGCCACGGGATTTTTATTTGATGCTGGAACGTGTCGAGATGCTATTCATATCTGGTGACCTGGATAAAGTAAAGAAAGCCTGTGTAAAGATAAAGACGTTGTATCCTCGTGCCGGGGAACCCTATGGCTATAGCGCTCACCTGGCCATTCGGGCGGGTGATTACGGCAGGGCTATCCGTGATTTAGAAAAGGGGGCCGGGTTGGAGTGGCACGGGAATAGTATCGGCCGCGCCAAGATGTATTCTAACCTGGCAAAGGTCTATTCGGATTTCGGGGATCAAGTAAAAGCGATAGAGCGGGCGCGGGTAGCGGTGGCCTTGGCTCCTTCTTTTCTGGATGCCCGGTACAACCTTGGCTGGATATTGCTAAAGCTGGGCAGGAAGGAAGAAGCGGTTTTGGCCTGGCGTGAGCTTTTGCAACTAAATCCTGATCACGAGATGACCAAGCGGGGGCTTGTCAAGCTGGGGGAGAGGTAGTTGTTGGTTGATGGTTGTTGGTATGGATATCTGTTCCTTACTAACTAACAGAGACTGTCTGAAAACCTTTAACCACAACGACACGACGTTAACGGTTT
>JAUXIB010000037.1 GCA_030621225.1 candidate division FCPU426 bacterium | reverse complement strand
ATGCTCCACCGACTTCGTTGGTGGACAATAATTGGTGTGGGGCCTTCGCCCCCATCCCCCACCACCGACTAAAGTCGGTGGATTTGGATAGACATTAAACCCCTCTGCAACATTAGCGGGTATGGACACAGCAGCTCTCTGCATTTGACTTGCTAATCCGTATTGCTCCCGCCGGGGAAACACGCTCGTAACCTTGTAGGCTTTTTCAACAATCTCCATGCCTTTTTGCCAGACATCGAGGTCGCGAAAGTTCTTTATCTGCCCCATATACCCGTCCTCACTAGATACTAAATACTAGATACTAGACACAAAATATATTTACTTAACTATAACCTTCCGCCCTTCCACCCTCAGCCTATCCGCGCAGAACAGCGCCACCGCCTCCGCATAGGCCTGGTGCTCCTGCTCCAACACCCGCGCCGCCACATCATCCGGACTGTCACTATCTCCTACCGGCACCGTCTTTTGCAAAATGATCGGCCCGTGGTCATAGATCTCGTCCACAAAGTGTACAGTACAACCGCTGAGTTTAACCCCGCTAGCCACCACCGCTTCGTGCACGCGATGCCCGTACATTCCCTTGCCGCCAAAGGACGGCAACAACGCCGGATGGACGTTGATCATCCGGTGACGATATTTTTCCACGATGCGCGACCCAACCATGCGCAGGTATCCCGCCAGGCAAATAACATCCGGCTGGTGTTCCTCCAGCTTGGCCATGATGTGATCGTTAAATTCGTCGGCCGAAAGCCCCTGGTGGCTAACCACGGTAAAAGGGATATGATGCTTCTTGGCCCGGTCGACGCAGCCCGCGTCCTCTACATTGCTAAAGAGCCACTCCAGCTTCCCTTTGATCGTCCCCGCAGTAACGGCATCGATGATCGCCTGGAAGTTACTGCCGCCACCGCTGGCAAAGACTGCGATTTTTTTCATCTCGTTCCTCTCCGAGAACACTGAACACAGGACACGGGACACCGGGAATACTAGTCGTTCCCGTATTCCGTATTCCGTGTGCCGTGTGCCGACTCTCCTAACAACTCCTTCGCCTGCTCATGCCCCGGTTGCAGCACGAGTACCCTCTCCAAATATAATGCCGCCTCCTGCTGCCTGCCGATTTGCACAAGAACATACCCCATATTGAAAAGCAAATCAAGCTGATTCTCGTCAACCGCCAGACCGCGGCGGTAGCAGTCAAGTGCCTGCTCCGGTTCGCCCGCCAGGTAGTAACCGTTGCCAAGCGCCACCATCAGCTCGGGACAGTCCAGGCAAAGCTCAGCCACTTCCCCCAGCAGCCGCATTCCTACAGCCAACTCCCCCTCTTTAACCAGCGCTTGCCCCCGCCGGAACTCCGGCAATTGGCTGACCAGCTTACTGTCAAGGGCAAGGGCACGCCGCAGGTGAACACGGGCTTGATCGTTCTTCCCCATTTTTTTATAGAGCAGTCCCAGCTGGTAATGAGACAACAGATAATCCGGCGACAGCGACAGCACTCGTTTGTATTCCTTGACGGCCGCCAGTTCGTTTGCCTCACCTCCAGCGTCCACAAGCGCCCGGGCCAAAAAATATCCAGCCAGCGGCTGTCCAGGGCGGCAGGCTGCGGCCCGCGAAAACTTATCCGCGGCCTCGCTGTAATCTTTCATTTCCGCCGCCGAACGGCCGGAGGAAATATAGAGCTCGGCCTTAAGCGCATTCGCCAGCGGCTTCACCGTCCAGACGATTATCAACAAAGCGCCTATCCCCAATAAAGCACGCGCCGCCACAGCCAAGCCAAACCGGCTGGTGTTAGACAAACCCAGCCCCCCGTCATCGGCTTCAACCAGCCGCCCCTTGAAATCCAGCGCGGTAAGCAATCCCAGGAATAACCAAAACGAAAACAAACTTGCTGTGTAGCGTAAGTCCACACTGAAGGAATTATCCACCAATCCGGCCACTAGTCCACCGGTCAATCCCGCGGCAGCCCATCGCCACACACCACCCCTACGCCAGACCCGGCGTGCGGTACGAAAAGCTGCCACCAGCAACCAGAGGAAAATACCCAGGCCAATAACTCCCGTCTCGGCAGCCAATTCCAAAAATTCGTTATGGGCATGCAGTGTTTCGTACTGGCGCTGCGACTGGTTTCGCGCCAGAGTTTGCGGCCGGTAGGCCGGAAAGAGAGAGCGCCAACTCCCCAAACCATGCCCGAGCAGCGGCTTATCCGCGACCATTTTCGCCCCTCCCTGCCAGACCAAGCTACGAAAGCTCCAGGCGTAGCCTAAAGAACTAGGGCTCAACCGCGCTCCCAGGGTCTTGACCCCAAAGGGAAAAGCAATGATCACTGCCAGGATTAAAGCGGTCAGGGTTATCTTGACCCGCCCGCGCAGTGGCGCGGACCAGGCCCTGCTCATCAGCACGAAACAGATCAAACCCACCGCCGCGCCAAGCCAGCCGGCCCGGGACCCGGTCAGGATCAGGTTCACCGCCATCAGCCCCAGCACACCGCCGGCGAAAAAGCGCAGTTTCCTGTTGTTTAGCTGAAAAACCATGCCCAGGACCAGGGGCAGATGAAACGCCAGGTATCCCGCATAAAATGCCGGATTACCAAAAAACGAGATCGCCCGGCCGCCGTACACCGACGAGCTGACGTTCCCCCAGTAGGAACCGACCAGACCGCTCACCTGCCATATCCCGTGCAGCGAGAGAAAAAACTGGACCCCCAGCACCACCAGCATCAGGTTCACCAGCTTCCAGTCCTCTACCAGGTTGTTGGCCACGATAAAATAGAGAACCGCCCCGGCCAGAAGCAGGGCCAAGTCCATGCCCGAGCTAGCACGATAAGCGCCATAGAAATAGGCCGCCAGATTCCAACCCAGGAAGGCCAGCACGGGCAGGTTGAGCGGCCCGGACACATTCCGCAGAGAGCCGTGTATCGCGGCGCGCAGAAAATAAGCCGCCGCCGCCAGCATCATCAGCGCCAACCAGAAAAGCCGCTTGGAAATAAATGGATCCAGGCTCCGCTGGCGGATAATAAAGGGCAAGATAAAAACCAACAGCACCACGAAAAACATAAAAACACGGTCGAGGAACTGATAAAAACCGTGTTTGAAGTCTTCAGTCCTGCTCAACGGTTGCTGCAGGTTACAGATCGGTAGTGGACGTTTCTTTGTCATGGCTAGCTTTGTTGTGCTCGGGACTAGTCCCGTACAGCGTATAGCATCATTCTCGTCAAATGTCACGCGCTGGTCTAATGTCGCCTATGACGTTTTGCATTCGACGTTCGACCTTTGACGTCCAACATTCATAACTCAGAATTCATAATTCCCCGAGTCTATCGTCTGTCGTCTATTGTGTTCCATAGTTTCGGGACCCGATGCTCGTAGCCCTGTACTATTCGCGTTGACACGCTCAGGTGCAGGGTCCTGAGCGAGTAACATGAGTCGAAGGACTCGCAACTAGTAGCTCGGAGCTTGTAACGCTTAACGCTATTTGCAAATCGAGCTACGAACTACTAGCTACGAATCACTGCCTTTCCGCTGCTTCTTCAATCCCCCTAACCACCCGTTCAAACTCCACCACCCGCTCAACCCGTTCCAGGTATTTCTGTTTCCGTTCCCGGTTAGTGCGCCGGGCGCAATTAGCGGCGGTATACAGGTTGCCGAAATACCAGCCGCTCTCCAGGATACTGAATACTACCCCCGTAGCGGCCCGCTCCCTATGAAAAGAGTGGATAACCGCCGCAATAGTAAGTCCGTTTAACACAAACGTAGTCAGCGCGTCACCGGGCTTACCGGCGTAAAGTTGGCCCGCTCCCGGTAATAATGACAAAAATACCGCACGGCGTTCGCTTTTACGTCTCATTTTTTTACCATCCCCGGCCAGCTCGATCAGCTCGGCATCACCCCCCGCCGCGTCTCCCGCCGCACGATCGTATTTCTCCCCTACCAACAGGGAATAAAATAATAATGACCGCGCCTGCGGCAGCAATTCACCGTTCCCTGCCGAGTATTCCCCCGCCAATTCCGCCGGCGTATCACTCATTCCCGCCCGCAACCCGCACAACGAAGCCATCAGCAACGTCCGCCCCGCCCAGGGCGCCGGCATCCCCTGGCCGCGCAGGACAAGAAACATATCCAGCGCCTCTTTAGGGCGCCCCGCGTGATAATAGGAAAGCGGCACAAAGAACCTGGCACGTGCGGAAAGCGCACCATCCGGTTGATAAAAGAGATACCGCTTGTACTCGCTCACCGCACGGAAGTAGTCCCTCTCGCGAAACAGGTGGTCAGCGTATTTGAGGTCCGCTTCCTTCGCAAATAAATTTTGCTGCCCTAAAAACACAAGCGTAATTATCAGCAGAACCAGCCTGCGTTCCCGATCCATTCATCTCACCCATATTTAATATATTACACATCTCGCTTGGCTAACGAGATACCAGTGCTCGATTATACCACAGGATGGGGGACAGTGGGCGGTGGACAGCAGTCTATCGACAATCGTCTATCGGTGATCGGTATAAGGAATTCTGAATTCTGAGTTATGAGTTATGAGTTATGAGTTATGAGTGCTGAATTACGAAGATAAGGTGACTCAGCACTTGTCGAGATACGAGTCCTTCGACAAAGCTCAGGGTTGGCAGCCAAATACGAGATACCAGATACTAAATCAATCCGCCACGATCTCATAGTACATATGCCCCTCAAGCGGCAAGCGCAACCACCCATCCTCAACTTTCGCTTGCCGTCCTTCCCCTCGTACGCCGTTCTCGTCCAGGGGATACACGGTGACGCCGCCCGATTCCCGCTTTATCGCCAACGTCCCCAGCACCGGTTCACGCAAGATCGGCGCACCCCCGGCATCAGATAAGCGCGTGCGGCTGCGACGATATTTCATGCCGCTATTCTCCGCGCGCCCTGCACAAGAAACTAACAGGCGCTTGCCGCTAATAATCGGCTCCAGACTCAGTGAGCTAACCGCTACCGCACAGAAAGAGGTGTCTACTTTTAATCGGATTCCTTCTATGTGTATGGACGCTCCTTCGAGAAAACCCTGGGCAACTTTACTGCGCGCGGTGTCTATAGTGAAAATCCCCTTCACCCCATCCCAGCGCAGTTCGCCGTTCGCCGTGGCATAGACTTTTTTCTCCTGCCAAGCCGGAGTCTTTCCAACATCCTCGCTAAAACTTATCGCCACACGTTCTTCAAGCGCCGCCGCGGGAGAGGTGCTCGCCGTCTTAAGCCCGGTCACTTCCTGCCGGGTATACTGATATAGTGACAGCTCCTTTCCCGCCTTGACGTCGTTGCGGCGATAAAGCAGCGCCGCCGCCGGCCACAAGCCAAAGACCCCCGGCTTGTTACCAATATCAAAATTGCCTTCTATAATTTTCCCCCAGTCTCCCCCGGAGAATTGAAACTGCATCATCGCGTCCCAATCGTTGAGCGCGGCATAAGCGGCCAAAAGCAAAGGCCCTTCCAGACGATACTCGTTGGGCCAGGCGCAATTCCATTCGCTAACGGTATAAGGCATCCCCTTTACCCGCCGGCCGGCCAGGCTAAGCGGCAGACTGCTCTCCGGCTCCAGCAACATGGACGTATTGTTGAACTTTACCTTGTGGCCAAAACCTCCTTGCGGATGGTCCCAGTAAGCGTGGCGATCTATGAAATCCATATCTGTGTTGGCGGCGATATCGACTGTAAAATCAGTCCAGTGGTTGCTGCCGGCAATAAGCGCTTTTACTCCGATCGAACGCAAGTAGGTGCGCATCCCCTGGTAATAGTAACGTTGCACTTGACGATAGAAACGCATGGTGTCATGAGTCCGCGCGTCCGGCTGTCTGCCTCCCCGTTTCCAGGACTGGATCTTTTTCTCTCGCGCAACGTTACCCTTGGCCAAACTCTCCCCCTGCTTGAGCGCATCGCCCCAAGCCCGCCGGAGACCGGACTCATCTGTATAACGTTTTTTGAGCCAATCAACGAACATGGTATCGAGCTGCCGACAATAATAGTCAGGTATCTCTATCGCGTCCAACCAGTAGAGCGAGCTCTCATTGATTATTTCGCTGGCAATGATCGCCGGTTCGTCTATGTATTTTTTCCTCGTGTAAGGGTTGTAATGGGTATAAAGCTGCTTCGCGTATTCCCTTTGCAGCCCCATTAGCTGGGGATCAAACATCCCCACCGCCTTCAGACCGGCTTCCACGCCCTGCCACTCCCGCGCGCCATCGCCTGCTTTAAGCTTGCGATGGACCAGCAGGTCGAGGAAAATATAGATACCGTTAAATTTGAGCTGGTCTACCAAATAGTCCAGTCGGTCAAGGCTCTCCGCGGATAGATGACGCGTGTCATTATGGCTCTGATCAAAAATATTGGGGGCGGTCCAAACGGCGTCCATATGGTGCAAACGCACCAGGTTGCAGCCGTAGCGGCGTAGCCGCTTGGCCAACTTCTCGGCCTCGGCATGCGTAGGGAAGCAGTTGTTGGCCACAAGGTTCGTCCCCCAGAACCGCGCGCGTGTGCCGTCCTCAAAATAAAAACGGCTTCCTTTCACAGTCAGGAAGCCGTGTCTGCCGGCGGGGGTATCGTTAAGATCGGACAAATCAAAAGCACAACTTCCATCCCGGTAGCTCCCCGGACTGAACTCCAACCACTCAGCTCTTCCTGCGGCCGGCGCGCGCTTGCCCGGTGGCGCTTCCCCGCCTTCACTCTCCACCCTCAAGCGCTTGAAAAACACTTTTCCCGTGCAGTTCTGCAGCCCCAGGTTTATCGTCGCCGAACGCACCCCGATTGGCACTTTCACTATGCCCTGAAACCACCGCCAATCGAAATCACCCTCGAAGTTCTTGATCACCGGCCAGCCGTCTATCCGTTCGCCAGCCGCATCATAGAAGACCAGGTTCACCCGGGCTCGCGCCCATTTTTCCTTGCCCGGCATGATCTTCTCGCCACGCGCGAACCCGGTTACCTTCAAGCCCTCCACCAGCTCCCCGTTCACCGAGAAACGTTGCACGGCATAAGTGTAGGCGGGAGTTTTGTTTTCCACCAGCAGGCAAGGCTCGCCATTCCTTCCCGACGAGAACGCGGATACCCCCTTGGCGCACTCCCAGCCCTTTAGCCCATCGTCGAAACCAAGATTAGTGAGGGAGATGTTGGACATTTCAGTGCTGTTACCACCCACGATCAACAGCGCACCTACAATTACTATTGCTAGTTTACGCATACCGGTTGTCCGTTTGATTTACTCGGGTCGTGCCCTAGGGATATTCTTCGTCTAACGTCTAAACGCCCAACGTCTAACGTCACTCCGATCTGACGTTTGACATTAGACCTTTGACGTTCGACGTACTTTCCCCGTATCCTGTGTCCCGTGTGCCGTGTACTGCGTTATTCATAATTCATAACTCAGAATTCATAATTCCTTATACTGCACCCCTACTTCGTCATCACCTTGACATCATCCAGCCAAAAAACCACTTCCGGTTCGTTGGTTGGCGCGATCGAAAGGTCGAACATACTCACCCCGGCCCAATTAAATTTCCGCATCTTATAATCCGGCCAACCCGCCGTAGAAAGCGGAAAGTCCACCAAAGGGATCTTCACCTGCTGCCAGTTGGTACTTACCGTTAGATAGCCGCGGATATCCACCCCGGTCCCCACCCGGTGCCCCTTAGGATTAATAGAATCGAACCCCAGCTTAAAATTCTCCTCGCCGTTCTCGCCCTTGATCCAAAACTGCAGGCTGCCCGTCTTGTAAAACGGAGTAAAATCAAAATAGCCCATGCCGCAACCACTCCCGGACCAGCGCGTGGGATCAAGGCTAAGCCGGAAGGATCTCTTGCCGATCTTAGCAGTAGTCTCATCTATCGTCGCATAGGAATAAGGAGCAGGCCATGCGCCCCACCAGCGTACCCGCAGATCATCATCAAAAAGGACGATGTTTCCCTCACCGTCGCCTATCTTTTGGTAAGCTACTTGCTGACAGCGCGCCCGCAGGGCCTTGTATTCCTGTTGGGAGTAGCTTGGCACCACCATTATCTGGTCCAGGAAGACTACAAACTCGGGCGCTACCGTCACCTTCCGCTGGTCATCATCAGCGTCCTTGTCAGTAATATACTTCGTGGTGGCCGAAAACCCCAGGGACATCACTTGATCCCAGTCAAATATTCTGTAATGATTTGTGTCCTCCCCGCCGTGCAAGCTGCCCCAGAAAAATCCATTCTCGCGGAACTCGCGCAAGGGAACGATAACTTTCTGCCACTCAGTAGTAGAGGCCACGTAGGGGGCGAGCGGGATAGTATTGCTAAAAGAACCGCCCCCATATTCCGGCTGTGGCGGATTATGAAGCCTCAAATCAAAACTCTCGTTGCCCTGTTTACCTCTCACCCAGAATACTATCGCTCCCCCTTCATAAAAGCCGGATAAATCTCCCGAATGGGACAAGCCCTTGGCAGCCCAGGCGCCTTTCCAGTCTATGGTCAGTGTTGTGCTTTTTTTCTTGGGATCGGCCTTGAAATAAAGACAGTGACTGCCGAAAGCAGGATCCGTTCTCACCTCCTTGACTATCGCCCTCACCTTCTCACCCGTCTTTATCTTCACGCCCATACTGAAATGGTCATCGAAGATAACGATACTGCCCGCGGGCGGCTTGGGCGGCGGCTTGGCGCCGCCTGTCAGCTCCGCCAGGTAACTCCTGACCTTGGCATCACCGGGCTTGAACCGTAAATATCCTGCCAACGCCGTAGCGGCCGACTGCTTATCACCCAGCTTGACATGGGCATTACCCAACATATAGTAAGCCTGAACCATACCGGAATCGACCTTAATGGCGGCAGCAAAATACTGTGCCGCCTTGGTATAGTCTCCCGCCTGGTAATGCTGCTGCCCGGCGTTGTAATAATCACCAGCGCTGGCAGCGTACAAGCAATGGCTGCAGAGCAGAATAATTACGGACAGTATATGTAGAAGAACTCTTCTCATGTTTCCTCCTTGTAATGCCCACTGCATATCGCGTTTGCCCTGGATGCAAAGACTGATTATACCAAAGTACGCACCTGCCAGGGGGGGAATTCAAGAGGATCCCAACCAAACCAAATACAAGCACCATCAAAAAAACTCTAACCACCAAGTCACCAAGACACCAAGAAAATCTTCATTGGGTTAACGGCAAAGAATCTTCTCCGGTCTGAGGATAGCACTTGTTGGTCTTAGAAGGGGATGTTTGACGGCAAACGGTAGGCACGAAGGAAAACAGAGGCACTAAGGAGTAGAACACATAAACCACGCTTTTTTGCACTTCGAAATTCAGAACTCATAATTCATAATTCCTTTGTGCCTCTTATACCTTTGTGCCTGGCCCCACCTTCAAACACTCCGTTAAGACCAATAATTGCTCTCCTTTGGGCGAAGAGTACTGTTCGTCGTTATCCAAAAAAGTCTGTGTAACTCATGCAATCTGTGGACAAAGACGTTCTTGGTGTCTTGGTGACTTGGTGGTGAAAGACTTTCGTTGTGTCGTTGTGGCAAAAAAGTTTTTTTACTTTATCAAAAAAACTTCCGCCTACCCCCCCATTTTTGTCAGGGGGGCGTGCTATGCTGGATATAGTCAACTCAGGGGCTCGATGCTAGGCAAGCTAGTCGTTGGTCGTTAGTCGTTGGTATTTAGTATGCAACTAGATACCAGATACCAAATACTAGATACTAGCACAGAGTCACTAGTCCCTATTAAACAAGGAGGCCCAAAATGCTCGCAACAGTAACCAGCAGCGCACTACAAGGCATCGATGCCTACATGGTGGAAGTGGAGGTAGACCTATCCAAAGGCCTACCCGCCTTTATCATGGTCGGACTGCCTGACACGGCAGTAAAAGAAAGCCGCGAAAGGGTCAAGGCGGCCATCGTCAATTCCGAATACCGTTTCCCGATGAAGGTGGTAGTAGTAAACCTGGCCCCCGCCTCGGTCAAAAAAGCCGGCTCGTGCTTTGACCTGCCCATCGCCATCGGCGTCCTAGCCGCCGCCGGACAAGTGAGCCGGACGACAGCCCGTGAATACGTCATCGCCGGCGAGCTGACGCTCAATGGAGATGTACGCCCGATAAAGGGGGCGCTGTCCCTGGCGGTAGCGGCAAAAAGGGATGGCTTTAGCAAACTGATCCTACCCCAGGCCAACGCCAGCGAAGCGGCCGTAGTCAAGGGGCTGCAGGTCTTCCCAATAAAAACCCTGACCCAGGCCGTGGGTCTGCTTCGCTCCGGCAATGGAGTAAACCCCTGCACGGTAGACGCCGGGCAAGTGTTCTCCGGCAACGATGCTTTTGAACTAGACTATCATGACGTCAAAGGACAGGAACGCGCCAAACGCGCCCTGGAGGTGGCCGCCGCCGGCGGCCATAACGTAGTAATGGTCGGCCCACCCGGCTCCGGCAAGACTATGCTCGCCCAGCGTCTGCCGACTATCCTGCCCCGTTTGGCGCTGCCCGAATCAATAGAAACCACCAAGGTCCACTCGGTATTAGGCCTCACCTCAGGCGCCAGCTATCTGATCACCACGCGGCCTTTCCGCGCGCCGCACCATACCATCTCCGATGCGGGGATGATCGGCGGTGGCGCCGTACCCCGACCCGGCGAAGTATCGCTGGCTCACAACGGCGTACTCTTTCTGGACGAACTGCCCGAATTCAACCGCAACGTACTGGAAGTACTACGACAGCCGCTGGAAGACGGACGAGTAACCATCTCACGCGCCGCCAGCACTCTTAGTTTCCCGGCCCGTTTCACACTGATCGGCGCGATGAACCCTTGTCCCTGCGGTTACTACGGCGATGCCAACCAAGAGTGCAATTGCACCCCACTACAGGTGCGAAAATATATCAATAAGATATCGGGGCCGCTCTTAGATCGCATCGATATCCACATCAACGTGCCAACGATAAAATACAAGGAACTGGCCGGAGAAAGGAGCGGCGAGCATTCGAGCGCGATACGCCAACGGGTGGAGACGTCCCGCAAGCGTCAGCTATCAAGGTTGAACCATCCCGCGACCAGGCGAAGCCCAAGGTTATACTGCAACGCGGACATCCCCGCGGCCCAGGTATCCCGCTGCTGCAACCTGGCTGCCGGCTGTCAGGAACTCCTGCGTCACGCCATAGAGAAGCTGGGGCTTTCGGCTCGGGCCTATGATCGCGTACACAAGGTAGCGCGCACTATCGCTGACCTCTCGGATCAGGACACCATTCAAACGGCGCACATCGCGGAGGCGATACAATACAGAACACTGGACAGGAGCTGGCAATATATGGTATGACGGTTCCGGCGGTATAATGCGGCAGGAGACTGCGCTCCGCGCAAGAGCGCGGATCACTAACCATACTCCTCTTCATGCTTGCGTTTTCGCTGCTCTAACTCCTGGGCGAATTTCTCGCGGCCAGTTGCCTTTAACCTTTCCACATATATCTTATAATCTTCAGACCCATAGCGCGCGTGGAACGGCCCACCTTCCTTTAAAACCGTCTGCATCGGATCTTCATTTCTGGGATTGCCCGCAATACCCGCCGCCGTCCACTCTTCCAGCTTGGTTTCCGCTTCCTTTACCAGCTCTGGTTTCTCCCCGACAAGGTCCACTAATTCGTGCGGGTCATTCTTTACATCAAAGAGCATTTTATCGGCATAGTTTTTAAATCCGGTATGATAACTCCTGATCATCAGGTGGTCTCCCCAACGCACAGAGCGCTGGCAGGCCCAGGCACAGTTGGATATCACCAGATGATCGCGGCCTTGTTCCTTTTCCTCTTTAAACGCGCCAAAGAATGAGCGCGCATCCCACCCTTCCGGCAGGTGACCACCGATTCCCTCCACCATAGTCGCGAAAACGTCAAACTGGTAATGCAAGGCGGTATCAACACGTCCCTGCCCCCCGATGCCGCGGGGGTCACGAATTATCATCGGCACCCGGTTGGTGATCTGATCCGCCGTCTGGTGGTCGCCGTACACTGCCAACTCCCCCTGATTTTCACCATGATCAGAGGATACAATTATCATGGTGTCATCATATATTCCTAGTTCCCTAAGCTTGTTGACTATCAGCCCAATATGATGGTCCGCATAACGAATCCCCGTATCATACCCGTCAATCCATTTCTTGTATGTTTCCGGGGAATCCAGGGCCGGAGGCATGCGCGGGTAGTCATTATAGGGAGCGCTGCCGAGATAAGCGCCGCCAGGCTCCTGCGCGTTACCTGGTCCATAGGTATCCCAAGTCTTTTTTCTGATCTCCTCAGTCATCCAATCAGGCGGTGGAGAATCTTCAAATGGATTACCAAATTCCTTGGGCACCTGATAGGGAGTGTGCGGATCCCAGAGGTTGACATGCAAATACCAGTTATCCTGCTTGCCGCCGCGCTCCAGCCAATCGAGCGCTACCGGAGTTATTTCATCCGCCCGTTCTATCCCGCCCTTGCCGGTGTTATACATCTCACGGAAGCCGTTATAGAACCAAAACGATGAATGGCGTTCGCCAAAGGGGCTGACCGAGACAGGGTAGTAGCCGGCGTGCCTGATCTGCCAGGTAAGATGGTCTGCAATCATACGAAACTGACGATCATCAGGATCAATAGTATAATCAGCCGCCATACCGCCGTGATTGATCGCGCCGTTCCTGATGCCGAATCTGCCCGAGTAGAGCGCCGCGCGGGAAGGCAGACAGGGAGCATCTGAGACATAGCAGTTATCGAAACGTACCCCCTCCGCAGCCAGCTTATCTATGTTCGGTGAAGTGTCTCGATGATACCCGTAGCATCCTAAATGATCAGGCCTTAAGGTATCAATGTCTACATACAATATTCTCATTGGCAATTCCCCTTTCGTCGAACGTCCCAGGTCCAACGTCTAACGTCAAGACAATCGCAATACGAAGACGACATTCAACGTTTGACGTTCAGACGTTAGACGGTCGTTGTTACTCCTTGAATTCCCCAAACGTATGCGGCAGATCCGCGCAATACTCCTTCAACCGCTTTCTCAGCCGTTTGACGATCTTAGCGTACTTCGGATCACTGTAAAGATTCACCTGTTCCTTCGGATCCTCTATTACATTGTACAATTGATCCGCGTCATAATAGGCAGGATAATGCTGGTCCATCTTCCACCACACTTTTTCCGGCGCGCTACCGTGCTGCGTGACCTTATCGCCAAACTTATCGCGCAGTTCCTGCGGCACACGGAAGGCAATGTACTTCCAGCCGTCCTTGTCCACTACACCGCGCGCCAGACCACCCTCAAGATAGAGGTCTTTCCGCTTATAGCTCTTGCCCTCCAGCAAGGGCAGAAAACTCTCCCCGTCATGCTTGACGTCATCGGGCGGTATAATACCAGCGGCATCGTAGATGGTAGTTGCCACATCAATATTCGACACCAATTGGTCTGATACGGCACCCGGCTTGATCACACCCTGCCAGCGCACCAGCCAGGGGGTATTCGCTGCCTGGTAACAGGTCATCTTGCCGCGCATCGTCTGGTGATCGCTGATAAACATTACAATCGTGTCTTCCGCTATACCAAGGTCATCCAGTTTTTTCAAAACAGCGCCTACCCCATCGTCCATCCAGATCAGGGCGCAGGCGTTCCAGAAGCCGCCGCCGTCCTTGGCTGCCCTTTCAGAGACGCTCTGGCGAGAGGGCTGTACCTGCGGCGCCTCATCCAGCACGCCCTCCAGCGTGTACCTGGGATCCTGCGCCAATCCCTCCCTGCCGCCCGGCCAGTGCGGCAGAGTCAGCGCCATGTAAAGATAGAACGGCTTGTCCTTGCTGCTCTCGATGAAATCCAGCGCGCCCTTGGTTATCCATTCCTGATTATGGTCCTGGAGTTTCTTGGGAATGGGCATCTTAAGCAGGTTGTTGCGGTAAATAGCCTCGGCGTAGTCAAAGCCGCGACGTTTTACCGCAGCCTGAACCTTCCTATAGTTCTCCTTGACCACTTTATCCACCTCAGGATCGAGAGGATCAGCGTCTAACGGCAGCTTCTTCATCTCAACGCGCGACTGGTCCCACTTGCCGACCACGCCCGTCCTGTAACCGTTGGCCTGCAATACCTTGGGCAGATTGATCTCGTCCTGTCCCATGTGGGTGTTCCACTGCAGATTAACGTAGCCACTGTGCGGGTAGCCCCCCTCAGGCAAGGATGGTGCACGCGTGCCGTAGCGACCGGTAAGAATAGTGTACCGGCTCGGCGTACAAACCGGGCAGGAGACATAGCCCTTTTCAAACTTGATACCATCCGTTGCCAGAGAATCAATGTGCGGCAGCTTAACCTTACCCCCATAACAGCTCATCCATTCGAAGTCCAGGTCATCAGCATAAATAACTATAACATTGGGCTTTTTCTTTGGTTTTCCGGCAAACAACTCGCTCGACAAACATAACGGTGAGATCGCCGCCAACCCAGCTCCCTTACCAACAGATTTAAGGAAACCTCGTCTGTCAACACTCTTCTTTCCGTCAGTATCCATGATTCCCTTTTCTGATTAAACAAAGTCACCCCTGGTCTATTTCCTGCCGCCATTTCTGATGCAGTTCGCTCAATTGTTGAACGATCTCGGGATGCCGACCGGCAAGATCGTGCTTCTCGCCAATGTCTTGCTCCAAGTCATACAGCTCCACGCCCCGGCCCGCGGCGGTATGCTCATAAGCGGCCACGCGATCCGCCATCTCCTGGTCCACAATAGCCTTAAGCTTCCATTTTCCCGCCCGCACTGCCCACTGGAAATCGCAATCCCAATAGAGCGCGTCTCGTCCCAGCGCTCTTCCCTCCTTAAGCGCAGTCAGCAAACTGACGCCGTCAACGTCCGAGTAGCATGCTGGCTCAGCGCCAGCCGCTTCCAGCAGGGTGGGACAGACGTCGATCCCGCTCGCCAGTTCACTGCAAGTCGACCCCGGCTTCAGCTTGCCGGGCCAGCGCATGAACATCGGCACCCGGATGCCTCCCTCAAACATCGTGTATTTCGTTCCCCGCAGCGGGGTATTGTCCCCGCAGTTGCAATGGGATCCGCCGTTATCGGAAACATAGATGATCGCCGTGTCATCGTCCAGTCCCTGCTCCTTCAAGTGCTGAATCAGGCGCCCTACTTCCCGATCCAGATAATAAAGCTGGGCGGCATAATACAACCGGCCCTGCGGCAGATCCGGGGCGATAGATTTATGATACCATTCCTCGTAGCTGATCTTCTTTGCGTCCCAGTCCGGATACGGCGGCAGGTTCCATTCCTTCAAGTATGCCTGCGGCAGTTGAAAATTAAAATTATGCACGGCATTGAATGCGACCTGTAGAAAGAAGGGCTTTTCTTGATGCCGCGAGATAAAATCACGGGATTTCTCCCCTAATAACTCAGTCAGGAATCCTTCGTGCTCAAACTTTTCCCCGTTTTTGGTAAAAGGGTAAACGTTCATTTGATCGGCAGCTTCCCCGTATTCTTCTACCGCGGCGTCACTATGACGGAGGTAATGCACCCGCCCCCCCGGCGCCCCGGCACAAAGACATTCATCAAAGCCGTGGTTGGTCGGGTAGTTATGCGTCTCCGGTGTGGTCTTACCACCGTAGTGCAGTTTGCCCAGATAGCCGGTGACGTAGCCCAGCTCTTTGAACTTATCGGCGATGGTCGGGATCGTCTCCGGGATCACTTGCCCGCCGAACCAAAAGGTACCCCAACGCTGCTGGTAAAGCCCGGTCAGTAGACCGCAACGTGATGGGTTACAGATCGGACTGGTCGCGTAAGCGTTATCGAACACGACCCCTTCCGCCGCGAATTGATCCAGGCAGGGGGTTTTTATGTAATCATGAATCCCCAGACGGGTAAAATCCGCATAGCCGTGATCATCAGAGACGATCAGGATAACATTTGGACGCTTACTCTCGTTTGTCATTATCGTTCTCCATTGTTAATTATGGCTCATCCCCAAATCAGTTGGTTCGTTTGCGAGTAAATACCGTTTTTTTACCACGACAACACGACGAACGCCTAAAACCTATCCACAGATTTCACAGATTACACAGATTCCCCTCTTTGGAGCCTCTAAATCGGGCTTTCTTAACGACTCATCCACAAAATACGCAAACCCGTTTTCTCAAAAGTCCAATTACATAGATTCCTCCGTTATCGAAAGGATAATCTGTGCAATTTTTATGTCTACCCCCAACCTCAAACCGCTAAAACCAAAAATGCTTCCCTGCTAGCGAAGAATTCTCCCGCCGTTATCCAAAAGGATCTGTGGGCGGAATTCACCCTCCTCTTCGTCGCTCCGCTCCTGGTCTCCTCCCCTCAAGGGAGGAGAAGTATGGTAGTAATTATTCTTGGCCGTTATCAAAAAACCAATCTGTGTAATCTGTGAAATCTGTGGATAAAGTCGTTCCTCCGCGAACGGCGCTTGTCCAGCCACAGCCCAAGGGGCGACGGCGGATGGCTCTGTGGTTAGTCCTCCGCACCCGGAACCCGAAACTCATTTTCCACAACACTCCCGATATACCTGCCCACTCCCACACACACACGGCCCGTGGATGAAATCACCGGCCGGTCGACCGGCGCGAAGACAAGCTGCCATCAGCTTGAAATAGGGGATCGTATGTTTATAAAACATCCTGTATCCTTCGCAGAGGTAATTCAGCCCGGCCTCGCCCTTAGGCGTTTTACGTGTGCGTCC
>JAUXIB010000152.1 GCA_030621225.1 candidate division FCPU426 bacterium | reverse complement strand
TAGTGGGGGCACTATACTACGCTGCTCGCTAGATCTAATCTAACACATTTATATTTATCACGATATATATTATTTATATTTTTTCGTTTACTCCCCCCGCTTGAATATCGTCGCATTTTTAAGCTTACCGCGCAAACTCATCATCGCACGATGCAGCAAAGACTTTACTGCCGACAGCGGCAGAGAAAGCGCCTTCCCTATCTCGGCATAAGAGAGCCCGTTGTAATGACGCAAAACCACGACCAAGCGCTGACGCATGGGCAAACTATGCAAAGCGTCCTTTATCTCCCGGGCCACCTCCCACTGCTCGCTCTGCTGTTCCGGATTGGATCGCAGATCAGCGGGATCTAAAACATAATTCCGTTCAGAATTAGCCGGAGAGAAGTCCAGCGATAGAAACTTAACCAACCGGCGGCGCCGCGAGTAATTGAAACATTTGTTAGCCACGATACGGTAAAGGTAGGTAGTAAACTCAGCACGCGGCTGATAACGAGAGGCAGCACGGTAAAGACTGAGGAACACTTCCTGAGCCAAGTCCTCCGCCCCATCCCGCCGCCCGATAAAGCGGTATATCGTGTTAAGCACCCTCTTTCGATGCTTCGCTACTAACTCCTCAAAAGCGGATTCATCTCCGGCTTTGAGCCGTAACATCAAATTTTTGTCTACCGAATCAACCATATGCCCCTTCCCTATCATAACGCTAGGATTACCATAATCAGTATACACTTTAGTGACCGCTATATCCACAGCCAGTCGTTGGTGTCTGGATCTCTCGCTGATTACGCAGATTATACCCGCTAATTACGCTGATTGCATTCGCTGACTACACGTACCAGCAATCCGTGTTATCTTCATCAGCGGTACGAACACGGGAAGTGTTCTCGTGGCTTCTTGCCACCTGATATTGCAGTAAGAAGCCACAAATCAGCGATACATTATCAGCGTAATCGGCGTTCAACAACTACTATATCCACACCCATAGCACTTATTGCATCCCTCCTCAAACACCAGTCCGCCGCCGCACGAAGGGCAGGCGATCTTGTAGGCGGTGTTAATCCGGTCCGTCCGATTTCCCGCCACACCGGTTTTGGTCGCTTTCTGATTGGCTATGGCCCCCTTGTCAATGGCATACTCCCCCAAGAGTATCGCCCGCAAACCCACCTGCTGTTTCGCCTCCAGGTAACGTCCCAACGCGGTAGCCATTCCATCCCCCAAGCTCATTATGCGACCATTGGCAGTAGGGATCGAAAGTGAACTACCAATGCCCTTCAACTGATCGATCACCAGGTCCAGCGTACCGCCGGTCCGAAGGAACAAACTGACCATACGACAGATGGCTTCCAGGTCGGACGCCGCCACGTCTCCGCCTTTACCCAACTGAGCGAACACTTCCAATTCACATTCACTTACCGGATCGACAGTGATCGAGAGATGCATATGCCCAAAAGGAGTACTCTGTCGCACCCGCACCGCGGAAATTATCTCAGGCGTACCACTCGGCAGCACGGTTTTTTCTGTTCTCCCCGTCGCCAGCTCGCCGGTTCGCCGTCTGCCCTGAGCCTCGTCGAAGGGTTCCCCCTTGAGCTCCATCGGCTGATTCTCCCGGCAGCCGTCACGATAAACCGTTACACCCTTCACCCGCTCATCGTAAGCCATCACGAACAGCTTGCCCACATCCGCTTGCGTAGCACTGTGCGGAAAATTGATCGTCTTGGAGATTGAAGAGTCATTGTGCCGTTGGAAGGCGGCCTGCATCTTAATATGCCAAGATGGCGCCACGTCGTGCGCGCAAACAAATATTCGTTTAAGTTTCTCCGGCACCGCAACGATCCCCTTGAGGCTCCCCTGCTCAGCGATCTCCTCGATCAAAGCATCAGAGAGAAAACCCCCCTGCTCCGCGGCAAACTTGAAATGCCCGTTCACCTCCGCCAACCGCTTGCCGTCCAAAACGTTGCGGAAGAAGGCGAGACTGAATAGCGGTTCGACCCCACTCGAGCAGTCAGAAATAATACTGATCGTACCAGTGGGAGCCACAGTTGTAGTGGTAGCGTTGCGCAGTTCACGGCCGTGCTGCTTATCCCAAACACTGCCCGGCCAGTTAGGGAAAGCGCCCCGCTCGCGGGCCAACTCCTCAGACAAGTTGTGCGACTCATCATTGATAAACTTCATCACGTCAGCGCCCCAAGCCACCCCCTCGTCCGAATCATAGGAAATGCCCAAGCGATAGAGCATATCCGCGAACCCCATCACCCCCAAGCCGATCTTCCGGTTACCCAAGCAGATATCACGAATTTGCGGCAGGGGATAACGATTTATATCGATCACATTATCCAAAAAACGGCCGCCGCTGCGAACCACCTGCCTCAAACCATCCCAGTTAAAACTTGGAACCCCATCTGGATCGGATGAGACGAAACGTTCCAGATTTATCGATCCCAGGTTACAAGCCTCGTAGGGCAGTAACGGCTGTTCACCGCAAGGATTAGTAGCCTCGATCCGTCCCAAATGCGGGGTAGGATTGTTCTCATTGACTCGATCCATGAACACCACGCCTGGCTCACCACTACGCCAGGCGCAATCAATGATCAAATCAAATAATTGACCGCAAGTCCAAACATCCTGTTTTGGCCCTTGCTTGCCCTTGCGGGCCTCGATCAAGTCCTGCAAACGATAACCTTCAATATCTAGATCACGCGGCAGATAATATCGCTTGCCGGTACGAGGGTTCTTAACCTGGTGCGGCGCCTTGCTGTTCTTTTTCAACCGCTCCATGAACTCATCTGTAACCTTCACAGAGATATTAAAATTATTAAAGCGACTGAGATCCTGTTTAGCGTGGATGAACTTAAGGATATCTGGATGATCTATATACATCATCCCCATATTGGCGCCACGCCGGAAGGCGCCCTGCTGAATGGCATTAGTGGCCTCGGAAAAGACCTTCCAGAAACTGATCGGCCCGCTGGTCGCCCCACCAGAGGTGCTGACAAAATCTCCTGTGGGACGCAAGGCATCAAAAGCGAAGCCCGTCCCGCCGCCCGCCTTCTGGATCAACGCCGTGGCCTTAAGCGAATCAAAAATACCATCGATGGAGTCCTCTATCGGCAGGACAAAACAAGCGCTTAAAAGACCCATTTCCCGCCCGGCGTTCATCAGGGTAGGACTGTTAGGCATGAACTTCCGCTCGGTCATAACCCGATAAAACTCCTCGCCCCGCTCTAATACCTGCTCAGGCGAAGCACCATAGTTAGCTTCGGCCTCGGCCACAGCGCGCGCTACGCGAAAGAAGAGGTCTTTGGCATGCTCCAGTAATTTCCCCTGCTCGTCTTTCTTTAGATAGCGTTGTTCCAAAACAGTTACTGCGTTAGCCGGCAATTCCGGCTTGGGCAACTGCTTGTAAAGATCACGCCAGTCCTTCTCCCTGACCTCGCTCCGTTCCTTGGTAGTTTTTTTCATTTATCGTCCTTGGATTCGGATTATCTCCCCCCCTGTTTTTCACCTTCGGTTCCCAATGCTTATGCACCCTTTTTTTAATTTTTACTTTTTACTTTTTACCTCTTATCTTCTCATCCACCAGATGCCGCACCGCCAATATAGGGTGCTTCTTTAACATGCGCGGACCAGCATAGCGCATCACTTCGCGCATCCTATCCCGCATCTCTGGTTTGTAACAATGTGTTTCACATTTGGAACAGGGCGGTTTATCTTCAGCGTAAGGGCAACGGTTGAGGCGTTGGTGAGCGTAAGAGAGGAGAATTTCACACTCAACACACAATCGTTCCCCCTCCCCCTTCCCCCTCCCTCCAGGGGAGGGGGTTCTGCGATGATGATCACAGCAGTAGATGCCGATCATCTTCTCTAAGGTATTTTGCTCGCGACTTATTCTGCTCATGTTTTTCCAGGCGCGCCTAGATACGCCCCGACATACCGACGCCAGAGGACACATAGGCAATTTCCCCGTTAAGCCCCCCGTGTCCCGTGTCCTGTGTGCCGTATCCTTTTTCAGAATTCAGAATTCATAATTCCTTATCCTGTATCCGATTTATCCGTCGCAACTCAGCGGACAACTCCCTGATCTCCGTCAGATCCCGTTTCAGCTCGCTCCAACCGTACCACAGGGCATAATCAGGATTGTTATGGAACGCACCCTGAAATGCCCGCATACGATGCTTGAGGAACATAACGAAGAGCTTTTGCTCTATCACCGTAGGCGCGTCGTGAAACGTCAATAAGTCCGGGAAGGCATTAGCATAACCTGCCGGCTTCTCCAGCAGACCGTCTTGGTAGAGACCGGTCACCACACGAATCGCCTCCGCCGTCAAGTGATCCGCCTCGCGCAGTATCTCGTCCCCCTTGGCCATCTGCTCTTTGGCGAAACCGGGCGAGTGGCACTGCCGGCAAGCCTTGAGCATTTTATTTCTTTCGCGGTCGAAGTCCTCTTGAGTCAACCGAGCCACATCGGCCGCCTTGACCACGTCCAGCCGCGCCGTGGGCTTTCCGGCGGGGTCAAGCACGCCCAGCGCCTGGAGGATAGTGGTCTGGTCGGCTGCCCACTGCTTATCCTCCGGCAGTGGCAAGCGTACAGCCAGGAATCCCCAGGCGGTACGCACCTCATGGTCACCATCCTGCATATGGCAATCCTGGCAAGTAGGCGCCACCGCCCCCTCAGGCAGCGTGCCGTTCTGCTTCAGAAGGTAACGCACCCCGTGCTTCGAGGAAGAATACATCTCCCACTGAGGGTGGTCAAAACCCATATGGCAAGTCTGACAGGCCTGGGGCTGTTTTGCTTCCTTC
This sequence comes from candidate division FCPU426 bacterium, assembly GCA_030621225.1. Taxonomy (GTDB): domain Bacteria; phylum Oederibacteriota; class JAUXIB01; order JAUXIB01; family JAUXIB01; genus JAUXIB01. The sequence continues at coordinate 1,571 of JAUXIB010000152.1, read as the reverse complement.
ACCGAAAAACTGTGCCGGGTGTGGCAGGAATCACAAGCTGCGGTACCATACTTGTGCCCGTCCGCTTTGAGCCGCTTAATCTCCTCTACGCTTTTCTCCCCAACCTTATGGCAGCCGCCACAGCCCTTCTGACCATCGATCAGAACCATTGGATTATGGTGCGTGGTCGGCATCGCCTTCATCGAGGCCCAGCCAAGCGCGTGTTTGCCCTTTCTGTATTGCGCCACCTTTTCCTCGTGGCAATCAGCGCAAGTATCAGGAGTAGGTATATGCACCTTGTCAACGGTAGCCTTGGATTTATGCTCATCCCCGTGGCAAACATCACACCCCACCTCATTTTCCGCGTGCTTCGACATCTTCCAATCACTGACTGCCCCAGGCGTTATGTTCTTATGACAGCCGATACACACCTTAGCATCGGCCAGCAAGGAACCCACCGCCGTTAAAGCCACAACCACCAACAGACTGATCATTCGTCTCATCTTCTTTTCCTCTCTATTATTCCTTGGTTCTACCATCAATGCCGACCACCACTATCTTCACTTCGCCCTTATAATCCGTCTCCTCGGCCGCCTGCTGCACAACCTGCGCCAGCCCGCCGCAACAAGGCACTTCCATGATCGCCACGGTAATGCTTTTGGGCTGAGCGACCTCAATAATCGCCTTGAACTTCTGATGGTATGATTCCAAATCGTCTAATTTAGGACAACCGATCAATACGCGCCTGCCCTTGAGCAACTGGGCGTGGAAGCCAGCGTGCGCAAAGGGTACACAGTCCGCCGCGATCAACAGGTCAGCGTTTTTGAGATAAGGCGCCGCCGGCGGCACCAGGGGTATCTGTACCGGCCACTGGCGCAAAGCGGAAGGCTGACCCCCGCCCGAGGCGGCATCACCGGTCTGTTCATCATCTCTATCACTGAAATCATGCAGCGCGGACCCCGGGCACCCCCCCATCGCGTGATGCTGAGCCGCAGGCTTCTCCGCTTGCTCGGCCAGCCTAGCCAGGTGCTGCTTGGTCGCCTGCGGATCATAAGCCTCGGCCTCACGCTCTTCGAACGTGATCGCGCCCTGTGGGCACTCACCCAGACAGGCGCCCAGCCCATCACAGTATATCTCCTTAACCAGCCGCGCCTTACCATCAACGATCTGCAACGCCCCCTCGGCGCAAGACGGCACACAGTCCCCGCAACCGTCACATTTTTCCTCATCGATCTTGATTATCTTACGTTTTAGTTTAGTTGTTCCCTTAGGCATCCTTCACCTCCCACTTGTTAACGATTTTCTCACCACGACGTCACAGAATTCACAAAAAACACCTTTTGATCCACAGATTACACAGATTTCACAGATTCTTTCTTGGTCACTCAAAACTATCCAAAGACTCGTTCACAAAATAAAAATTCCCCGGCTTCAGCCCCCCCGCCTGTCTGCCGACAGGCAGACGGAGGGGCGAAGGCCGGTGGTCTTTTTGTCCCGAACGGTCGCCGACAGACGACCACAAGCTTTTCCCCCTTCGAATATGAAAGAGAAAAGCTTCTATTGCGCCCGCCAAAGCGGGCGACATTATTTGG
>JAUXIB010000220.1 GCA_030621225.1 candidate division FCPU426 bacterium | reverse complement strand
CTGGAGGGATACGCGCGGGGCGAGCTGGGAAACAAGCGCCGCGCTGAGGTGAAGGAACACCTTGATCTCTGTGATAACTGTCGCCGCGAGCTGGTGGAACTCAGCGCCTATTTCGAGGGAGCGAGCTCGTTGGCACGGGTAAAAGCCCCCGCTGACTTTCTTGAGCGGCTGAATCGCCGCATAGCTGGCCGTCGCAGTTTGTTCTTTTCATCTGCCGCGTTAAAGCTGGCAGGCTCTGCGGCGGTATTGTTGCTGGTGGTTGCCGTCTGGCAGTTCCCGGGGATTGTGGGCAAGGACGTAGTTGCGGAGCGGCGAAACGGCGAAACGGCGAATCGGCGAGAGGTAAAGGAGAAAGGGAAGAGCTATCAGCGCTCTGCCGTAGCGAAAAAACAGGATAAAACGAGAAAAGTGCCGCACGTTTCGGTTGATGCCGAAACGAAGGCCGCGGCACAAGTAGTGGAGCTGGCGTTTGCTGGTTCAGGGCAAGCCCCTGCTGAAGTGTCGGCGGTGTATGACATGGCTGGTGTGGCTGCTCCCGCTGCTATGGCAGAAGACGTGGCGGAGTACAAGCTGGCGAAAAAGAGTGTCCGTGCGCTGTCAGCGCGTAAAAAGGAAAGAGCTCTGGCGGCTGTTTCGTCCCGGGCTGTGGCAGAGACCGAGGAGCAACAACCGCTATCAACGCGCGAGGAAGTCTCGTGCCTGGTTAAATCCCTGGGCGGCGTGGTGTTGCCGTCGGAGGAAGACAAGCAGGACGAACAGGTCCAATATATATTAATTAATCTGCCTGCCGCGAATTATGATAGGTTCCTGGCAGAGATGAAGAAGCGCGGCTCATTCCAGGCCGAGCCGCCATCGCTTGCCGGTGGGAAGGGTGATATGCTGGAGATAAGACTGCGTTTGCTTGAGAGTAAAGTAACGGGTGATTGAACCGGCGAAAACGGCTAGTTCGCCACAGAGTCACGGAGTTCACAAAGGAACACCTCTAACTATCAAGTAAATCTTTTTTTAGATAACGGCAAGGAAAATTCTTCGTTGGCAGGTAAAGCTTCCCATACCTCCGGGGTGTGCACCCCAGAGGTGTAAAACCATTGTAGTTTCAAATCCGCTTGATTTTTGCTGGCTACCGTCTTTCGATTGACATTTTTGCCAAATTATCATAACATTGTTGCCATATTAAAGCACAAAGCGGAGCCGGGGGCCAAACACCTGTCAATTCCTTCCTGGGGGTCTCCACAAAGCAGATTTCACGAAGTCCTTTAATTAAGTTTTGTTTTTATAAGGCGTTACAGCCAACATATCAATTAGGAGGTAATAGTTATGAAACAGGCACTCATATCATTGTGTCTCTGCGTATTATTATGCCCTGGGGGTACTGCCTTTGCCTATGATGGCGATATCTCCTGGGATAACACGGCGCTGGATTTCGGTGTACTGAGAGATGGCGCCGAGCTTACCAGGACGATTACCGTCCGTAATAATGGCCAAGGGGTCGTCAGTGGTGAAATAACCGCCATCGGCGAGAACGGCGCCCCCTTGTCCTGGCTCAAGGTCACGCCGAAGCACTTCAAGGGGCGTGAGGGCAACTTCGAGATCACCATTAGCTTGCTACCGGATGGCCTTTCTCTCGGTATGAATGAAGGCTGGTTGGTGATCGGCGACGAAAAAGAGGATGAAGTAGCTGGTCAGATACCACTTCGGGCTGTTTTGGCAGGGGGCGGTTTTACCGAGGGTGAGGTAAAATACGCGCCTGGAGTGGTAGTGAGCCCTGCGCAACTGGATTTTGGCAACGTCAGTGGTAAGCGAGTTAAGATGTTTAACATTACAGGGGAGGGCGGGGGCATTCTTGATGTGAAACTACGCCCTGTCGCCTCGCCTGGCTCAAGCAAGGGCGTCCCCTGGCTTAAGGTCAACCCAAACGTGCTCCAGGTGACAGAGTTCGAGGTGAAGGTGACTGTTAATGCAGCTAGCATGAAGCGGGGGACAAGCGAGGCTTATATACATATCAGCGATGAGAGGAATGGCAAGAGTAGTTACCTGAAGGTCACGGCAATGAAGTAAGGGGACCATGAAAAGGATTCTGCTAATAATCTGTATTCTTGTGTTGTGTAGTTGGAGCGCGAATGCCCAGGACACCTGGGAGGACGATGACGTTTACACCAGCGCCAATGGCATCACGGTGGACGACGATTGGGGCCAATGGCATAGCTCGCACGATTACTGTGATAATGACTGGGTCAGCTTCACCGCCGTCGTAGGGGAGGAGTATACCATAGAAACCTTCGATGTCTCTGTGGATGGCGATACCGTGCTCTATCTCTATAATACTGACGGTACAACGCTCTTGGACTGGGATGATGACGGAGGTACCTATGGATGGGGGGCTGACGGCAGCAAGATCGTCTGGACTGCCCCCGTGAGCGGCACCTACTACGTGCGCCAGGAGCATTACAACTGCGCCTACAACGCCTCGAATTACAGTATTCGCGTGATGTCGGCGGCAGGGCTTGCGCTTACACCGACGGAGAGTCCTACCTTTGTGCCCACGCCTCTTGCCAAGGACCAATACGAGGACGATGACAGCTATGAGGAGGCTGGTAATATTATTGTTAATGGTCCCGGTCAGGTACACAGTCTCTATGATGACGCGGTGGACTGGGTTAAATTTGACGCCACGCAGGGTACGCAATACAGCATCGCTATTCTCGACCAGGTGGTGATGGCGGACGTCAACGTCGAGTTCTTTATGCCTGACGGCCAGACGCTGATTACTTCGAGCATGTTTGTACAGATATGGTATGAGCCGCTAAACTGGATTTGTCCCGCTGATGGCACTTACTACCTGCGCATCAGCGGTATCGTACCTGCGGGCTATACGGTGAAGGTAACATCATCAGGCTTCACCTATACCCCTACCAAAACGCCCCTGCCTACGTATACTCCTACGGTATTGCCGGACGCTTACGAGGTGGATAACGTTTATACGCAGGCGAATCCTATTGTTGTGAACGGGGCATACCAGATGCATACTATCCATGCTACGGAGGATACTGACTGGATTAGTTTTGTCGCGACAGCGGGTGAGCAATATCGTGTGATATGCGAGGTGATCAAGAGCGGTCCGATTTGGATGATGATGACAACCGGTTATGATGGGGTCGCTATTTACGACACCGATGGCACCAGCCGCCTCGCGCGTGGCAGTGAGGTTTTAGACTGGGTTGCTCCTGCCAACGACACCTACTATGTTGCCGTGGACAGTAGGATGCTTGCGAGTGATGTGGCCACTTATCGCCTCTCCCTCGTCTCCTTTCCTCAGACCTTCACTGAAACGGCAACGCCTACTCTTGCGCCTGACGCTTACGAAGATGACGACGTCTATACTAGTGCCAACCTCATCGTTGTAGATGACCTCAATGGCCAGCAGCACAACGCGCACGACCTCTGTGACAACGACTGGGTGACCTTTCCCGCGCAGGCGGGGGAGAGCTTCGTGATGGACACGGGCGACTTCTGGGCCAGCGATACTGTGCTCTACCTTTACGATACCGATGGCACCACGCTTCTTGCCTGGGACGATGACAGCGGAGAAGGCTTGTCCAGCAGGATAGAATGGCTCGCCCCTGCCACGGGTAACTATTACCTGCGGCAGGAACTATGGGAGTGCGCCAGCCCCCAGAGCATGTGGATTGATTATACGCTCAGGGTCTACAGGAATATGGCGAGCTACAGTACGCCGACGCCGACGGCTACCCCCACTTTTGAGCCTGACGTTTACGAGG
>JAUXIB010000093.1 GCA_030621225.1 candidate division FCPU426 bacterium | reverse complement strand
CTAACGCCCACGTCTTCTTGTTCCGATTAGGTTTGTATATTTTAGTCTGCGGAATAAGAATCCCCGCGGAATTCTTGTTCCGGATGAGCTTGTGTATTTCAGTCCACGGAATAAGAATCCTCGGGCTAACGCCTGCGGTATTCTTGTCCCGATGTGTGCGTCCGCTTCCTCCTTCGCCCCCATGTCTTCCTGTCGGAAGACAGGAATGGGGGCTATGGAGGACAAGAAAGCGGACGATATATATAACGCTTCCTCCACATGTAGGGGTTTGATTCATCAAACCCATTTTTTGGGCGCAATCAATTGCGCCCCTACGACGCTCGTAGTATTCGCGCGCAACGGAATGAAAAATCCCGAGCCCTAATTTTAAATTAAAGCTCGGGATATAACAAGCAAAAACAGCCACCGAAGTGACTGTTTTTGCTGATAATCACTGGAAATATCTAACTGCTTAAAACAACCAGCCAATCCCAAAATGATAGGAGGTTGCCTTTCCTGTCATAAGCTCAGAGTCATAAACAGAGGTGAACCCCTTGCCATAGCGCCCGTCAAGAATGAAACGGCCAAATTCGAGGCTCAGACCAACCAGCAGTCCCATATCCATACTTTTCAGACCTTCAGAAGTTGTTTTCGAATCTTTTGGAACCTGGATTCCAAATATATCGGTATATGAGTATTTGGTGACTGTCGAGGAACTGATTTTAAATCCCAGATAAGGTCCGATCAAAAATACCGGCCGAAAGCCACCACCCGAGGGTGAAACGCCAAATAGGATTGGTAATTCTAGATAGTTGGCGGCAACCGTAAAAGTGTTAACTTCGGTAAAGAGCGGAAAAAGAGGGTTGGTTTCGGTATAAGCACCGATCCAAGCTTTTTTAGCAAAGCCAGGCTCCGCCTGTATCGACAATTTATCACTGAGGCGATAGCGGATGATCGCGGCAACGCCGGCGCCGCCGCCGATCGATACAGAGGTGGTAGTATCTTCTATTGCCCCGTCAAGATCCATTCCCACCAGACTACCCGCGGCGCCCAGGCGAAAGCCGAAGACCAGTTTCTTAAAATCATCCGAACCACCCCGCTCCTCGCCACTGATACCAGAAGCGGCGACACTGGTTGACGAAGTGCCACCTCCCAGCTTCGCTTCTATCTCGCGTTTAAGCGTGGCCACCCCACTGTCAGCGGGATTAAGTTTAGCGGCGTGGTTGATATACTTTAAAGCCTTTTGGTTATCTCCCTGCTGATAAAAACAAGAGCTTATCCCTTTATAAGCCTGCCATAATTTAGGGTCCGTCTTCGCGGCATGACTATAATACTTCATCGCTCCGGCGTAATCACCTTTGTCTAATAAAGTATCGCCGTGATTGCTATATTCCAAGGCGGTAGCCGCGAAAAGAGAGCTAGAACAAAAAAACAGAACTGTTATTATCACAACGCCGAGAGCAAGATTTTTCATTGCGAGTCCCCTCCAGTTAGAAATTGCCGAAATCGATCGCCGGCAGGTCTTCATCGGTATTATCCTGTTCAAGGCTTTCTTGCGATGTAGTTTCCCCCTGCGCGTCACCTGCTTCCATGAGCAATGATTCCAGGTCCATCTCCGCTGTCATTTCTTCGTCAGAGACACTTTCCTCGGTGGAATTGTCCATCTGGGACATCAAGGCCTCCAAGCTATCCTCAGCCTCGACAGAATTTTCCTCCGCGGCCTCAGATCCCTCACCCAGTCTACCAAGCAGAGCATCCAGTTCCGGGTCGCTTTCTTCAGCAGCGGAGACTTCTGACTGCTCCTCGTTCACGGATTCAATCTCCTCCTCGAAAATAACTTCCGCTTCACTCCCCGTATCAGCTTCTACCTCTTCTACGTCCGTTGGCAGCGGTGGAGCGGAAGGTTTCGCAACTTCTTCTGTTTTTTCTTCTATAGAAGTAGCGTTAGCCGCTTCCGCAGCCAATTGTTCTATAGAGGGCAGTGTTGAAGCAGGGGTACTGGTCGGTGCCGCCGGGACGGGGGTAGGTGTGGGCGGCGCCACGACCACTTCCTCTACCGGCACAGCGGTAGGCGCCGTAGTCGGTACAGGGATCGTCGTAGCTGTGGCCACTGGAGCTCCCACCTTGATTTTCAACATCTTCGCGGAAGTAGCCGTAGATTTCAGTTTGGCGGCTGTTTTGTCCGCCGGAGCACGATAAGCACGCGGAGTAGGCACCAAAGTCCCGGATCTCTTCCGTGCGATCTTCTTCTTGGCGGTCTTCCTGACAGCGGGTCGCTTCTTTTTCGCTACCCGTTTCAAGTCCCCGCCACGCGGTATGCTTAATTCCCAGCCGATTTGAATGATATCCGGATCCTTTATCCTAGGCTGGTTAGCCTTATAGAGCACCGGCCAAAGAAGCGGATCGCCGTAAACATCGGCCCGCTTGGCTATTTTCCACAGAGAGTCTTTCTTGCGCACCCGATAAACGCTCAACTTCTTCCCAGCGTGTTTTTTAGCGCCGGCTTTGGCGGCCTGCTGGTATACGGCCTCTCCCCCGCCCAGGACTTCTACCGGCAGCACCAGTTCTGCCTGCTCGGCGGCGTCTATGGCCAAGTTAAAGGCTTTCTGATAATCGCCCGCTTGGTAGTGCTTCTTGGCGAATTCCAATAGGTTCTCGGCCTGACGCAAGCTGTCACTCAAAGCGTCCACGTGTTTTTTGATCTCGCTGATCTTCCCGTCAACAAAAGCTATGGCTTTGCGCGCCTGGCCCATGGTCATTTCCATGTTAACCTCAAACTCCATGTCGCTCATATGACCGCTGATGGATTTTAGCTCCTGTTCCAATTCAGCGCTGCTTTTGTCGTCAACGGCAAGCAAGGCGGCCGCTTTGGCGGCGTTCATGCGCGCGTTGGCTTTAATGATCATATCATAGGCTTCACCATACAGGCCTTTGCGGTAAAGTTCACGCGCCTGTTCAAGCGACTGCTCCGCCTGCACCATCTTGTCCCGCGCGAATTCTTTCTGACGGCGCAAGCGTTCCAGGCGAAGCTGCACATCACGCAATGAGCGTAGCACCTCTTTGTTACCAAATACTTGCGGCGGACTGGGTTCGCGGTGTATCTTTGTACAGGAAGGTACTAGAAATAATAATAGAATGAATGGAATAATTACTTTGAGTATGCGCATTATATTACCTCAAATGTGTACAAAACAAGCTACAAACACAGCCATTCTAGCATATTCTTTGTTTGGAGTCAAGGGGTTAGGCGGTATGGCACTTCTCAGGTGAAAATAGGTTTCCGTAGTTCGTAGCTGGTAGTTCGGGATTAAGACTAGTAATTCAAAATTCAAAACTCAAAATTCATAACTCAAAGTTGCCTATTTGGCTTCAGCAGCGGCGGCCAGATCGGCCAACTCCCGGCAGGCATTGAAAAGGTCCAAACTGTAAAGCCCGATGCCTTGATCGGCAGGCCTTCCGTATATCATATCAGAGCCCTTCTGTTTGCCAAAGATCAGCCGTTGATCGCCTTGGTTGGTAATAATATCAAGCGTGCAGACGGATACATTCAGGCCATACTTCTTCAGCTCTTTTTCCGAAGGTTTATCCGATATAAATTCCTCAAAAGCTAGAGAAACCACCTCGTTAGCCAGCGCAGTTGCGGCCAACCCAGCGCCGGTTAAAGACATGGGCTCGATGATATCCCACTCATTTTCCCGCCGTTGGCAACGTACGTCTTGTCCAGCCAAACTCAGCTTCATCTCTTGAATGTCTTTGGCATAAAAGGAGAAAGCCTTCTTATCACGCAGCTCTTTTCTTGATTTAAAAATATTTTCCAAGCTCCCCGGCTTTACAAGATAAGTGGAAGGTTGTCCCGATACGGCCACATAATACGAGTTCTCCGCATCGTCCTTTTTGCCCATGCGCAGATGAAAAGGATCCGTCTCCCCTGCTACATCGGTGTACAGCCAGGCTTGCGCGCTGGGGTTAACCAAACCGTATTTTGCTTGCTCGCCCACTTCGTCGCTAACAAAACTTTTCACGGCCAGGCCGGAAAGACGATTGATGATCTGACCAGCGACCGCATGACTTACGCGAAAGTTATCATCTCCCTTGAGCTTCCAGCCGAGGCCTTCACGTATCAGGATCACTTCCAATTTCCCCTGGCGATATTCCAGACGCTGAACATCCTGGCTCTTGAGGTTACCAAGGATTCGCGAGCGATAGTCTGTCAGTTCACGACGGAATTTTTCCACATTTCCGCCGGCATAAAGAAAAACCCCACCCTGGTTGGGCGTCTTAACATAATAATGGTCTCCTGCGGGATTTTTTTCGCCGATCAGCAACGTATGTCTGACTTGCTTTTTATCCTGAAAGGTGATGGACATTGCCGGGTTAGCGAGACCATATTCCGCGAGGTTTTCACCGGCTCCGAGCAGCTCCCGCTCTACCGTCAGATCCTCAAAGGCAGCCAGCATGCTACTGATGCCGCCTGAGTCAGCGTGCACCCCCTTGTGTGATTCGATCAGCCAGCGGTCTTCGCCGGCGGCGCGCGCAAAAACTATAATCGTGCCATCACGAGATACCTCGATACGTTCGACATCCGCCCCGGGGATCTTATAGATAGTCGGTTTGACACCATCAGGCGGTGGCGCTTCATCGACAAAGATGACATAGGCCGCCAGGACTATCAGTAGTAAAAAGAAAAAGTAGGTAAGACGAAACTTTCTCATAGTGATTTGCGTTTCCACCAGACGACACCACCGGCCACCAGGATCAGCAGCGGGAAGAACAGGTAGACAAAATAGGCAATGAATTTTGACTGTCCCCCGGTCATAAATACCGGATGCTTGCGAATGTCTCTCGGGCGGACAGTGATGCCCTCTTCTTCGCCTGCCAGCCAGGCGAGTGAATTAAGAATAAAATCGCTGTTGCCGGCGATCTCCAGCAGGTAGTTAGAGGCCAGATCGCTGTCCCCGACTACCACGATCCGGCTCTCTATGAATTCCTCGTGTGAATGTCCTCTCGGTTTTTTACGCCAAAGAGCCACGGCCACCTGATGTCCGCCAATGCTCTCACGCTTTTCATCGAAAGTATTATCGCCAAGTATTCTTTTTAGCGGCAGGTCAAGCTCCGCCCAGCTTTTGCTACTGCTCTGCAGAAGCGTGCCGCCGTAATAGATGTCCTGGTCGTTATCGTATTTCAGCGGCACAGCCTGCGGCAACAAAACCGCCTGGCGGGTGTCCATCAGCTTTTGGGTTATCTGATGATAAGCGAACTCCGGCAGGATCACACGAAAATCCCTGGCTACAGAGTACCCGGCCCCCGGCTCAACGACTATGCCGTTCATTATCTCCAGGCCCAGTTGCTTGAAAAATCGTTTTTGCCCGGCTGGCACTTGATTTTCCAGCAGGTACAACATCGCGCCGCCGCCCGCTAAATATTTTTCCATCTTTTGCCATTCATCGGAACCGATATTTTTTTGCGGTCCCGGCACGACCAGAACGCCACAATCTTCGGGCACCTGTTCCCGCGAGAGCAAATTTATTTCTTCGACCTGGTAGCTTTCGCGTTCCAGGGATTCCATAAGCGTTGAAAGCCCATCAAGCGCTCTACCGCCGATAACTTTTTCCCCGTGTCCGACTAAGAAATACAACTTCGTCGTCTGCTCTTTTCTCATCTTGGCTATGGCGGAGATGATCGCTTGTTCGCCGGAAAATTCCTGTGATGGCTGGCGGCCCGAATAGCGCGTAGAAATTATATCCCGGCGTAAAACATCTGTACGTTTATCACCACTTTGAATAACTACCGTTCCATAACGACTATCTTTGACCCCGTATTTGATCGCCTCCGAACGCATCAGGTCGGCATCAACGAAACGGTATTTGAGCTTATCGGTATAATAACTGAATTCCTCCAGCAGCTCAGCTACCATCGACTTTGCTCCATCCATATCGTTGAAGAAAGCAATAAGTTCCAGCTCTTCTTCTTGACTCTGCAAAACCTCGATGGTCTGTGGGGAAAGACTGTATTCCTTATTCTCGGTAAAGTCGATGCGATAATGATGCCGGGAAGCAAGTACATAAACCAATATAATAAAACAAATAGCCATTATGACTACCAGCCAGTTGTGCATACCGTAACGGCTTTTTTGGCTGACGATAAAGCCTGGGGCCAGTTCCCGGATCTTGCTGCCTGTTGATTTAATTTTCTCGATTAATTTAGGCATATATTAGCTCCAACGCTCAGCTTCCAAATGACGCGCACTTAGAAACAGAAACAGAAATGTAAACAACAGAAAATAAGCCACGTGCGCAGTATCTACAATTCCTTTTTCAAACCCTGAATAATGGGCGAGGATAGATATCTCGCTGATCACTCGTCCCAGCCAACCGCCTACCAAACCCTCAACCCAGTTCAACACCCAGAGTAACAGCAATAGGACGAAAGCGAGCACCGCCGATATTATCTGGTTCTCAGTTAGTGATGAGGTGTACAGTCCCGCGGCCAGCCAAGCGGAACCAACCAGGAACAGCCCGATATAGCCGCTGAACAGAATGCCAAATTCGGGCTTTCCGACCCAATAGAGGATCACCACATATACCAGCGTGGTAGCCAGCAACGCCAGGAAAACGCCCATTACCGCCAGATATTTCCCCAGCACGATTTGCCAGGAGGTAAGCGGCGAGGTGCGCAACAATTCCATCGTGCCGATCTTTTTTTCTTCTGCGAACAGCTTCATTGTAAGCAACGGCGCGATAAACAAAAGAACGACCATTATATTACTGAAAACCATGCGCATAGAGCTGTCACTGGCACGGCTGAGAATAACATAGAAGAAGTGGCTCGAAATAAGGAAAAACACCGCGCCCAGGATATAAGCGATAGGTGAAGCGAAATAAGAGGCGAGTTCCCGCTGGGCTAATAATAGTATTTTACGCATCGTCAACTCTTCCGAATCACTTTAATTATTTTATTTGCCTGTCAACTTCAGGAACACATCCTCCAGACTCAAAGAGGCCGGTTTCAGCTCATAAAGAGACCATTTATTCGCCTTGAGCGTACTGACCAACTGATCGGCGATAACTTCAACCCCCGAACAGTTAATCGAGAACACCACGGTTTTTTCATCTTGCTCCATCAACTCTACGCCATTAACTCCCTTAATTGCTCCCAGTTTCTTTTGCACCTTCCCGGCCGGGCCTTTGATACGCGCGAGCATCCGCTGATCTCCAGCGACATGCCGCGCCAGTTCTGCCGGAGTATCTTCGGCTACCTTTTGCCCTTCATTTATGATCACCACCCGGCCGCAGGTAGCACTCACCTCCTGCAGGATATGTGAAGAAATGATCACCGTATGTTCCCCGCCCAGTCCCTTGATCAAACCACGCATCTCTATGATCTGGCGCGGATCCAAGCCAATCGTCGGCTCGTCCAGGATAAGCACTTCCGGCTCATGTATTAACGCCTGGGCAACTCCTACACGCTGGCGAAAACCCTTGGAGAGATTACCTACCAGGCGCTTGCGTACATCAGTCAGCCCCGCCTTGGCACACGCGGCGTCTACCTGTTTTAGAGTAGATTTGGCAGGCACATCCTTAATACCACAAACAAACTTTAGATAACCTTCAACCGTAAGTTCCTTATAAAGAGGGGGTATTTCCGGCAGATAACCAATGCGTTTTTTTACTTCCAGGGGTTGTTCGAATACATCGAATCCGGCAATACTAGCGCTGCCCGAACTGGCCGGCATATAACAGGTAAGGATACGCATCATGGTAGTCTTACCGGCGCCATTGGGCCCTAACAGGCCCAACACCTCGCCGCGTTCCACGCGGAAACTTAGATCCTTCACCGCTTCTTTATCGCCGTACCGTTTGGTAATATTTTTTGCTTCTATCATTTATCTATTTTTTATAAAGAAATCTATCTTTTAAAAAAATGCTAGGCTATCTGAAACAATAGTTCGCTCATTATATTGTTTTTTTGAGATATGTCAAGGAGGATTCTTTTAGTTCCTGGGTTACACCTGCACAATAAAGCGGGAGAGGAAATATCCAAGAAAAACCAGAGCAAGCCCGATAACATTACTCAAAACAATGTTCAGTATAGCCATACCTGTCTCTCCGCTACGCAGAAGCTGCAAGTTCTCTAAGGCGAACGTTGAGAACGTGGTAAACGCCCCGAGGATACCCATAAGAATAAAAATCCTGGCATTGGCAGATACTGAGACCATTTCAAATATCCCCCATAATAACCCAATAATAAACGACCCGGATAGATTGATCGTTAAGGTTCCCCAAGGAAAACCACTGCTTACTAGACGACCGACCCAGCTTGATATGGAATATCTTAAAATAGAACCAATGGCTCCGCCTAGCGCGCAATAAAATAACTTTAACATAAATGAGTTTTTTCTTGCCTTGAAGTGATTTCCCGCGTACAACCAATTTGAAAGAGGAGATTATAGCATGTTTTCAAAAAAACGCGAGAACAGATTTTCGCAGATGTGCTTGGGGCTGTTTGAACTCAGCAAACATACTCCGAGATTCGAGATTCGATCCTACTTCGCTCTCGCCCTGCGAGAGACTACGACGTGACAAGAATTGGACCCTACTTCGCTCTTAAGGAGCTATGTAGGGCGGGCCGCATTGGGAAGGGCGGTTCGCGAACCGCCCCTACGACTGTGCGGATTGATTTTCCAATGCTCTGACCAAAAAATAAAAATCTACCGGCTGAAGCCGGTAGTATTTTTGTTCCGATATGAGCACCCGCTTCGCGGATGATATGATTTGGCGCAAAAAAAACCAAACTGAAGCTTGGGATTTTTTGCGCCCTGCGGAATAGCTTCCGCCTACCGAAGCCAATTCCGAGATTCGAGATTCGATCCTACTTTGCTAAAGCTACGTAGGACAAGAATTAGACCGCATTAGAAAATCTTGCCGTTAGACTTTCACTCTCGAATTCCTGTCTCGCCATAGCTCGTAGAGCAATGGCGGATCGATTTTCCAATGCTCTGACCAAAAAATAGCTTCTATTTATCGAAATATTATTGTGGAAGCTATTTTTTGGTCGGGCTGGTCGGATTCGAACCGACGA
>JAUXIB010000035.1 GCA_030621225.1 candidate division FCPU426 bacterium | reverse complement strand
TGAAACAAATTAAAAGCAGCCGCTGAATTAGTGACCAGGGTGAGATCAAAGAACCCCCTGACCACAGTAAGCGAGACCCCCAGGCTAAGCCCACCGAGAATGATCGCCTTGGTCAACTGATCAAGTACAAGAACTAAAACGGAAAGTAATATCAGATACACCATTGCTTGTAGTGCGGGTTGAATGCTCCGAAGTATCGCAACGCGCGTGACGCGATACGTGATAATGCCAAAAATACTATTTACTCATAAACCTTGCTGCGCAATTTATTTTTGTGATGCTGAGCTTCCGCCGAGCCGCCTACCAATCGATCATGCTCCCCCCAGTGATGCAATGCCTCACCGTCCCGCTCCAAACGTTCATAGAGCAAGGCAAGCTCCCGGTGGCTCTTAGCCTCCAAATCCCGGTACTCCGGGATGCTATGCGCCAGGCCCTCGTCCAGCTCCGTTACCCTCCCGTAATGCTCCAGAGCCTGCTGATCCTCACCACGATCCCGGTAAAGCCCAGCCAGAGCATAACGAGATTTGACGTCGTCACGATCATAGTCCAGGCACTTGACGAAGTTGTCCGCAGCCTTTTCCTCTTGGCCATCTTCCAGATAAGCGGCAGCCAAAAAACCGTAAGCAACAGCCAACCGCTTCTCCTTATGCGGCGCGATGCCATAGAAAGGGAAATAATAATAGACAAGGAGCATCTCCTCGGCAGTTATATCCCGCTGACTCATATCTACCGCCCGCCTGAACTGAGCAATAGCATCACGCATTTTTTTGCTGCGTTGGTAGATCAGCCCAAGCTGGATATGTATCACCGGGGTGTCAGCGCCGCGCTTAATTACCTGTCGAAAGTATTCTTCCGCTTTATCATAATCTTCCCGGGCAAAGTATATCTGGGCCGTAGTGCGATAGGCTTGCAGATAATTCGGGTCTATCGCCAACGCGCGGCGCGCCATCTCCTGCGCCTTGGCAAACGCCTTCATTTCCTTATAAGCTACAGCCAGATTATTGCAGGCCTCCTTATAATTAGGGTCTAACTCCAATGCGCGCGCAAGCTCAACGATCGCTTCACTATAAAGGTTCTTACGCATATAGACCACACCCAGGTTATTATGGGCGCCGGCATGGTAGGGATTCCGCTCCAGCACCTCCTGATACACTTCCAAAGCCGCTTCCAGATCTCCCTTATTAAGATAAAGGTTAGCCTTATTATAATAGTAATACTCACTGCGATGATGGTAGCAACCACACAGCAATAAGATAACCGCCAAGAACAAAGTAGGTTTGGAACTAATTCTTTCCATCATTTATCATCAACAGATTACATTATTTTCTCCACTTTACCATCCCCACCGCTGAAAGTCAAACTATCACGTAAAAAACAAAAAGACGGCTTGTCCTACGCCGCCTTTCTCCCATTTACCGTATACTGCCTGCCCAACGCAGCCCCCATGTCTTCCTGTCGGCAGACAGGAATGGGGGGCCATAGTAGGGTCTACCGTCTAATGATCAATAAATCCCCATACGTATCCGATTATTCCCAGAATCCGTGATGTAAATCGTATTCGGCGGCACGCAAACTACGCCCACGGGAGTTTTGAAAAAAGCCGAGCTTCCCATCCCATCAACAAAACCCCAACCATTCGTGCATGAGCTTGCCAGAACCCGGGCTCGGCCCGAGCCAAGGTCTGCCACAAAAATACAACAACGGTCTTGATCGACTATGAACAGGTTCTCCCCGTCGCTGTCGATACCGCTGGGACGGTAAAAACGCACGCTAGTGCCCAAACCGCTGCCGCACGCATTCCCTCCCCACTCCAACCCCAGCCACAATTTCGGCGTCCAGGGATCATCGATGCCGCCGGCCAAGTCAAAGCGATAGACACAATTAGCGTTGTAACCGGCGGCGTAAAGCCAACCGCCACCGGGGTCAGGATATACGCCAAAGACCCAGTGATCAAAAGTAGCAGGTTCATCATTGCGTAAGGTACTTGTCGTAGTCGTGCCGATATTCACCACCCGGACGCAATCATAAGGATTTCCCTTCTGACCCAGATAGAGGTTGCCGCTAGCATCTACGCTGATAAAGGTAGGCGAACTGAAAGTAGCCGTCGAAGCACAACTTCCATCCGTATCGCCGGCCGTAAGATACTGCCCACAGAAGGTGTCCACCAGGAAGCTGGTAGTGTCCATACGGCGGATGAGATGGTTCTTATAGTCACAGATATACAGATAACCGTTATAGTAAGCAAGACCACGCGGCCAATTGAAACGGGCATCCGTCCCCACCGCGTCGGTGTAGCCGGAAGCACTAGTCGTAGATCCCGCTATGGTGGTCACCGCCCAGGTACTAAGATCAACCCGCCTGATATTATTGCCCGGTTTATCAGAAACATAAAGGACATTCTTATCGGGGTCATAGCATATCCCGTCCGGACTCTTAAAAGACGCCGCAGTACCCACCCCGTCCAGCGTCGTCCAATCGCCATTACCCGCCACGGTACTAATGGTCAGGGTGATCGGCGTACTGCTCGGAGTAGGAGAAAGGGTATTGGTCGGCGTATCAGTGGGCGGCGAAGTATTCGTCGGTGTATAAGTATGAGTATAAGTATGAGTATAAGTATGAGTATCAGTGTAAGTATCAGTGTAAGTATCAGTAGCCGGCAGGGTGCCGGTAGCTGTATGGGTGAAAGTATTCGTGGAACTTGGCGGCACACCGGAGGTTTGAGTCTGAACAGGTGTAGGCGTATCCTCATCCGACGCGGGATCCAGCGGATTCGCATGGTCCCGACGCGAACAGGTAGCCGTCCAGAGAACGACTATAACACATACGATTATCACCAATGCTCTGTTCTTATACATACATTCCTTATTGAAATGCTATCACTACTATCGACCATTGTCAAGTCATCACGAATAAAAAACAGCGAATTATAAAGAGCCGCCTGCCCTGAGGGAGCGAAGCGAATCGAAGGGTTAACGTTGCCTGTCCGTCGTAGTCTTGACGAAGACGGATGACGTCGTGGTAAAAGAGTTCTTCATCTTGGATATACAGGGAGCTCCCCACTAAACATGCTATTAAATTAGACGATCATTCCCCGTTAAAGTTTAGGGTTAAAACCGACTATTGACAGCAAATGATAGATAGGATAAAATAATGAATATGAAGCTGAAACTTACAAATTTGATCCTTGCCCTTATCCTTTTGCCCGTGGTTATGGCAACAGCCGCACCAGCCAAGAGAGCACCATCCGCTCGCGAGCTAGCCTTCGCCAAAAAGCTGATCGTTGTAGTGAAAGAAAAGTTCAAAAAAGGCAAGATCAAGGAAGCACGCGATGACCTCCAGCGCATGATCTCGACTGCTCCACCGGAATACGTGGACAACACATATTTCTATCTGGGCAAATGCTACTTCTACCTCAACGAACACACCAAAGCTTACAAGGTATTCCACAACATCGCCGTCCGCTACAAAAAAGGCGATATCATCAGGAAACGCACCCTGCAAAACACTCTCTTGCATATTATCGAAGACATGTCTAAATTGGAAACCCCTCTGACTTGGGAAAGGTTCTCCAACCGGTTCGACGCAAGGGGCAAACCTATCTGGGAAATAAACCGCAACTTTGAGCGCATCAACTTCCGCCCAATATTTAAATATTTCAACATCCTGGAGGAACTGGATCCGCTCGCCGAAGAGACCGTCCGAGCCCAGGAACATATCAGCAATATGATCAACACCCCCTTGCAATTAAGGATCATTGATTACAAGAGCGTCTCGCGAGAAGGTGTGCATCCGAATAACTGGCGTACCACTCTCGTCCCGGAGGAAAGCAAGCTCTTCTCCGAGTTTATTTCCGCCGAATTATTCGAGGATTGGGTTACCCCACACTTAGGCCAGGTGGTGGGAATGTATAACAACGTGGTGGACGGCAAGGATCATTTCGAAGTAAAAGGGTCGCTCCTCCTCGCCAAACTTTTCCTGGCGGCCGATTACAACCCCCACAACGACCGCTTCGGCCAGCCGCCAACAAAAGAAACTTCTGCACAAAAAAAACTTGTTCCTTGATAAGTGAGTTGCTCGGGGTTCGTGGCTCGTCTATCGTCGCTGGTCTCTGGTCACTAGTCGCTAGTGCCGCATTCACCATTCACTAGATACCAAACACTAAATACCGCCTTATTCGGAATTCATAACTCAGAACTCCTACTTCTCGCCTTTTTAATTTTTAATTTTTACTTCTCATCACCTTCCCGGCGCCACCAGCTTTTCCCACTCTGAGAACCCTTGATTTTTTTGATCGTCCACCAATTGAATCCGGTAATGGTAAGTAGTGTCAGGCATCAGGCCCGACAAAGGCATGCGGTGGTTCGCCCTGAGTTCGGTGGGCGCAGTAACGCTACGCTTGTCCTTATGACCGTGGCGATAATACTCTATCAAACAACGCGACAGTTCGTTGGTATAAAAAGCTATCACCACCTCTCCCTCGTCATTCACCAGGACCTTCTGCTCAGTTATATGCGGCGCTTCCTTGTCCCAGGGATCGGGAATATTCTCCAGACCGAAATCAGAGCGAATGTCAAAGCCGATCGATTTATTTACCTTATCCCGTTCCTCGTCCATGCTCGCCTTTAACTTGATATGTTTGCTCAAGTCGTATTCTACCCCTACCCCTCGCTGCCATTTGTAGTTCTCCATTTGCAGTTCGTATTTCTGACGATATTCCAGGTAAAGATCGTCCCGAATATGGCTCCCCAATCCCAGCTCCGTCCCCCCCCAAAAACTTTTCAACTCAGACCGCACTCCCGTATTACCGCCCCCTTCAAGCGTTTCCTCCATGGCATTGCGGAACGGGTTGGCTCTGATCCGCACCTCGTCTATCGGCGAGTATTTTCGCAGCGTATCCTCTACTTTCACCTCGGCCAGATCAGTAAATAGCTTCTCGCCGGCGCCAATGCCCTCGGCCGCCCGCTTGGTCATCAAACCGTCTCCCGCCGCACGCAGGTGCCACTCACCAAAAGTAAGATAGGACAACAGCAGTTCTGTGTTACGCGCCGGGTCCGGATCAAGAGACGGCTCACTGCGTGGCGTGGTCTTGATATCACCGATCGGCCCGGCGAAATCCATTATCACTCGCAAATCTATGCTGCCGCCGAGTTCCCCGCCCGGCGGATCAACATCGCGCACTATCTTCTCAGCCCGCCCTTGAATATAAGGTATCAAACTTCCCTTGGGAAGATACATCGCCGCCTCATGAATAGGAAACTCGCTACGCCCGAAATGAAACATCCCGCCATCTATCCTAACCGTTCCCTTGCAACCAATAGTGCCCTGGGCCACCGAACCGGTTACCACCAGGTTCTCGCCGTTGATCACATTCATATAAGAACGGTGCAATGCCGCCTTGCGGTAATAGGTAAAGTTCTTGCCGGCCTCGCAGACCAAATCCCAATCCACGTGATCCAAAAACCCATAATCAAATCCCCCGGACGCTCTTGCCTCAGGCGGCCAGGTAAGGCGCGTATTGAGCAGTTCGAACACTCCGGCGCAGTGCGGACTCGCCAATGGACCGCTTATAACAAAGTATAGACTGTCGCCTTGTCCGCGCAGCTTGATCTGGCCCATACTGCCCCCTTCAGTTACCCTGGGTATGAAAAAGTCCACCCCATTCTTCTGGTCAGTCCATAACCTGAGGTCAAGTTGTTTCAACCTAAGGTCTTCGAGCACCATCTGTGATTCAGCCAGCGGCGGCGTGCTAATGAAGAAGCGATCCCTGCCGACGCGCGCCGAAAAATCAGCTATCTCTATAACATTGTCCTCCAACCTTACCAGACAATCGAGTTCCTTCATCTGACCGATCAATACGTCCAGCGCCAACTCGCCCCCCGTCACACTTAGTTCCCCCATGGTGCGCGGCGCATCCAACTTTCCTTCCACAGTCAGCCGCAAAGACATCGGGCCCAACGCCCGTTTAACCGTGGGCAATACCTGGAGAATAGACAAATCGCCTCCCGCCAACCTAAAGTCCAGGTTTATTTCATCTTCCAACACCGCCTCGCGGTCCATAGCGAGCGGAATTCTTCCGCTGACCAGCAGCCGGGATTTTGCGTCATTATAGAGCAGCTTCACCGGCCCCAGCGGAGAAAGATCCAGCATTTTATTTTCCCAGCGCACCATCCCGTGGAACGCATCGTATTTCAAATTATTCAAACGGCCGTTACTCAGGTCAAAAGAGAGCAACAAAGATGGGTTATCCGAGGTCCCCTTATAGGTAAGGTTAAGATCACCCCGGCCGGTGAGATCGGCCGCCAACCAAGGCATGGCCGCGATAACCAGCGCCACTCCTTCCTCACGGCTACGCACCTGCAAATCTGATTTGCCCTGCGGTTTAAAATCACCGTTGGCAAAGAAAAGCACCTGCTCACCCCGGCGCAAGCTAAAATCAGAGAAACGCAGTCCGCCCCGCGGCAGTAACTTAAGCCTGCCGACAAGACCTACGTCTCCCTCGGCACTGGTCCGGAAATCAAACTCCCCGTCACGATAGCGATGATCCACAACGAAGTCGCCCAATTCCCGCCTGCCCACCCGCAAACCGCGCACCTGTTCCCGCCCCTCGTATTCCGTTTTACCTTTCACCCGTTTATAAATGCCGTTGAGTTCCACCTCCCCGTCCAGGGGGACGCCAAGCAACCGCAGTTTCCTGCCGCGGCAGGGCAAACGCAAATCATAAATATCATCTCCTCTGAATATCAGCCGGCCATTGTCTATGGCCAGAGAACTGTCATCTGCCGCGGCGATAAGTCGACCTATCATCAGTTGCTTATCCTGATACTCAAAATCACCATAAAGCTCGCGGAAACGATAACCGGCCAAAACACCGGCTCCTACATGAATCCGCCCCCGGATACGTGGTCGTCCCAGCCGCCCACTGATCAGGATGGCCCCGATCTTCAATTCACCGTCATATTCCTCCCGCGGAAAACTCCCCGGCAAAAGGCCCAGCATGGTTTGCAAGCTGCCCTCTTTTAAAGCCAGCTTCAAGGCAACCGATCGTTCCTTATCGCCTATTCCTTTATAATCAGTTTTCAGCTCCGCGGCTATACTCTCTGAAAACACCGTGGTCAATTCATCTGCCGCCGGCGCCCCAAGACGACTGTGTCCGTTGAAAACCAGCCTGGCTCCGCGATAGACGAATCCCCCTGCCCCCTCCATCAGGCCTTCCTCTTTAAAGGGCCAACCGATGACGCTAGCACTAAACCGGAACTGCGCTAATTCCCTGCCGACGTAACTGGCCTGATGCAAAAAATAATCTCCCTCCAGCCTGGGCGACCCCCAGTCACCTTTCAGTTCCCCCATGCCCGAAAGCTCCCCCACCACCTCAGATAATTCCGGGAAATAGCGTCGCAAAGACATATCTTTAAGGATCAGTTTACCATCCAAACGGTTCTCTTGCTTTCTATCTACTGACCCAGCCAAATAAGCGGATTTCCCCCAATCTACATTGAAGAACATCTTCCCCGGCAAATTGGTGATCCCTAAACGGATATCAGGACGCTCTTCTCCCGCCAGCTCCAGATTACTCACCCTGCCGCTAAACTCATATCCACCCGGCACACTCTTGCCATCAACCTCGCCACTAGCCGTGATCTCCGCACCCCACCAACGGAAATTTTCACTTTTACAGGAGACAAAGAGCTCCCGCTTGTCTGCCAACGGCCGCCATTCTCCCTCCAGCAATAGCTTCCCTGTCCCCTGTTCTATAACGAAATCTTCCAGGATAACCCGTCCTTCATCTACCCCCAGCCAAGTGCTGATCTTATTCCCTTTCAGTCCGCCTAATTCAAACTTGCCGACTCCCCACCAGCCTCGTCCGGCAAGTTCCTTAGCACGACCACGCAGTTTTATTTCACCACTGAGAGCGCCCTGCACACCACGAAGCCGGGACACCCCCAGAACAGCCAGCAAACGTGCCAACGGCAGCGCTGTCGCCTGCACATCTACACTGATACCGCTTTCCCGTGACAGGTCGCCAACCAGTGAAAACTGCCGCCCCAGAGAAAACTCTTTTACACTGAGCACGTCTCTAAAACGCCAATTCATCCGGCAAGACCAGGGCCCCAGGGAAATATCTTCCTTGGAGAGTTTATCTGATTTTATCGACAATTCTATCTCGGGACGGTCTATTCTCCCCCGCACCGCTCCCCGCAACTTAACCACCCCACTGTATCCAAGCAATCGCTCCCGAAATACGGGTAGCTCCTCTAATCGCAATGATTTACCCACCAAACCCAGGTCCCAGCCTTCCTTACCATGCAACCGGCCGCTAAGCGACAACTGGCCCAAACGCTTGCCGGCTCCCCTTTGCTTAAAAACCATCTCCTTGATACTAAGACCGCCATCGATCCAATTAGCGCTCACCTGCATCGTCCCTGTTTTCTCTCCGATCTCGTTTCCTCGCAATCGGTACATCTCCCCCGCACCGCTAAGAACAGAACGAAAGTTACTAAAGCTACTACTCGCGCGGTAAGCCGTGGCCTCGCCCGACCCGCCAGCGGGAACAAGTATGCCCTCCGTTTCCAACTCTAAACGCGGCTCCTGTAATGTTCCACTCAGTTTCACACGACAGTAGTTCTTAAATGATACTTCTTCCCCCAACTTTAGGCCTCTGGCCAAATCGACGTTCTCCAATTCAAAACTAAACTCCAGCTTGTCCGCACCGTCCCCAGCGGTGACCGCGGTTGCCTTTTCGAGGTGCCCGTAACCGCTCAAGTCTCCCCCGTAGAGTTTAGCCCGCAAACTGGGCAACCGATAATAGCGCCCGCTGTATTTAGCCACAGCATGCACTTCTTCCAGTTCCAGCATCCCCAACGAAAGACGCGGCAAATCTACCATGATCTTGAAAAGTAAATTAGCGGGTGGCCCCTCTGCCCTTAGAACAGCCCGGCCTTTCCCTTTCACTTTAAAAGGTTTAACTAGCCTTAATATTTCCGGCACTTCACTAAGCTGCCAATCCTCAGCGACCGCTTTGAAAACAATGTCGGGATGAACCACGTCCTCCACCTTGCCCACAGCCCACCAGCGCACACCCAGATACTCAAAGCGTAAATCGCTTAAGACCAGGGAGTTATCTTTGAAACGCAATTCACCGTGTAGATCAGTTAGCTTGACCGCCGCTTGTTTCAGTTCCAGTTGCAGACCGGCGAGTTGCAGTTTTCCTTCGTAAGCCAGGGGGGATCCCGCCTGCCTCCTCAGCCGCAACGAAAAGCGCACCCGCCCAGCCGCAGCCTTGAATGTCTTCTGCGCTGGAACGAAAAGCATCAGCTGACTCGTGGACAGTTTCTTACCTCGTATCATCACATCCACATCGCCGTCCTGGCCGATGAACCCGTTCCCCTCCAGGTAACCTTTTGCCGAGCCGCTTTCTTCCACTTTGAAACTGATCTTGGTCTTGTCGGCCGCCGGGGACAACAAAGCATATATTCCCGTAAAGGAAATCCGCTCGCTACGATCGGCAGCAAGAAAGAGAACCGTTCCGTCACTTATCTGCAAGCGCGGATGAACCACCGGCGCTGCTTGCTTACCGGCGCTGGGCGGAACCTCCTCCCCCACGACTTCCTCGGAACCGGCAAAAAGATCGGGCAAAGCCGCCAGATAATCCTTGAATTCCTCGGGCCTGCCAAAACAGAAAATACGTGGTCTTTTAAATTTTATAGAAGAAACGCTTGCCGCCGCTCCTGCCCGACGCACAAGCATATCCCAGAGACTCAGCCGCACCCCGATCTGCTCCACCTCGACCCGCCCCGGGAAATACGGCAGTCGCACCTCCACCTCTTCCAAAACCAACGCGCTGAATACTCCTCCCCGCACCTTGCCTACGCTCACCTCGCCCCGGATCAGCGTCTCCAGCCGCGAGAGAATCATTCCCTTATATTTCGCCGCAAAGAAACCACTGCGCTTGACCGTGTATAACCCGGCCGCCAAGGCGACGAGCACTAACGAAATAATGATTATTTTCTTCTTCATTAAACTAACCCAAAAAAGCTTCGCCGTTTTTTCGTATGATAACTAAGGGCGGGTCTTAGACCCGCCCAAGTCGTCTTTCGTCGTTCGGTATTCGTCAATCGTGCCTGTCTCCCCCGGCTGAGGCCGATGGTTTTTGCTCCGCCTCCGTAATTCAAAGGCATCCAATTTCGAATACCTAATCCATGCCCTCCATAGTTTCAACGAAGGAGGGTAGAATGCTCTGCCTTTCGTTCCACAGAACGAAACGCCTATACTTTATTAAAAATCAACGTCTCGCCCTTCCTGCTCCGCGAACTCTGTTTTAAATCCACCATCACCTTCTGACCGCCCTTGAGCTTCTCCTGCAAGAGTTGCTCGGCCAAAGGATCCTCTATACGCCGCTTGAGTTCCCGTTTCAGATTACGCACCCCCAGCGCACGATCATAACCGACCCGCACTAGAAAATCCTTGGCCGACTCACTGACCTCTACCATCACCTGCCGTTCCTTCAGACGCGTATTTATTTCTGACAATTGCAACTCGATGATCTTCTTGATCTGCGGCTCCAAGAGCGGCTTAAACACCACTATCTCATCTACGCGATTCAAAAACTCAGGATTGAACTTACGCTTAATCGCGCTCCGCAGTTCTTTTTCCATCGCTTGGAAATTATAATCATCGTCCTCAGGCGCCAGACCTATTTTTTTTCCTCTGGAAAAGATCTCCCCCCCCTCATTAGAAGTCATCACCACTACCATGTTCTTGAAATTAATCGTACGGCCACTGTTGTCCGTCAGACGTCCGTCCTCCAACACCTGCAACAGGATATTAAACACATCGGGGTGAGCTTTTTCTATCTCATCAAAGAGCACAACGGAATAAGGACGTCGGCGCACCCGCTCCACGAACTGGTTGCTGTCATCATACCCCACATAACCGGGAGGAGCCCCGATCAAACGTGACACAGAATGTTTTTCCATATATTCGGACATGTCCACCCTGATCAAGGCTTTCTCGTTTTCAAACATAAACTCAGCCAGCGCCCGAGCCAGTTCGGTTTTTCCCACCCCGGTAGGCCCAAAGAACATAAAAGAACCAATCGGGCGGCGCGGATCGGCTATCCCGGCGCGGGAACGCTGAATAGCTTTGGCCACCACATTTATCGCCTCATTCTGTCCAACCACCCGGCAACTCAGCGCATTCTTCATATCTTTCAGCCTCTCTGATTCCTTCTTTTCCAAACGAGTCAGAGGGATTCCCGTCCAACGTGATACTACGTAAGCGATATCCTCTCCCGTCACCTTAGCTTCACCTGATTCCCTGGCCTTCTTCCAACTGCCGCGTTCCCGTTTGAACCGCGTCTCAAGTTGCTTGATCTTGTCGCGCAGCTCCGCCGTCTTTTCAAACTCTTGCGCCTCAATCGTTACCGCCTGTTCACTTTTCAGCTCCTCCAGTTTGCCCTCCAGTTCCCGCGCACGCGGCGAAGGAACGGTAAGCAACAAACGCCTGCGCGAACCTGCTTCGTCTATCAGATCTATCGCCTTATCAGGCAGGTAGCGGTCAGAAATATACCGGTCAGCCATGCGGGCCGCCGCATCTATAGCATCATCGGTAATACGCACCCGGTGATGTTCCTCATATTTATGGCGCAGACCTTTAATGATCTCTATCGTCTCTTCCAGACTGGACGGTTCTACTATTATCATCTGGAAACGCCTTTCCAAAGCGCCGTCCTTCTCTATGTGTTTGCGATATTCCTCCAGGGTGGTAGCACCAATACAACGCACCTCGCCCCTGGCCAAAGCGGGCTTAAGCATACTGGAAGCATCAATTGCCCCTTCTGCGGCACCAGCGCCGACGATACTGTGCAGCTCATCTATAAAGAGAATGACATCCGGGGCACCACGTATCTCCTTAATAATGGCTTTGAGCCTTTCCTCGAACTCACCGCGGTACTTGGTACCGGCGACCAAAGCAGCCAAGTCCAACGTAACAATACGACTGTTATGCAATATTTCCGGAACATCACCATCCGCTATTTTCTGGGCCAAACCCTCTACGATCGCCGTCTTGCCCACCCCCGGTTCCCCTACCAAAACGGGATTATTCTTCTTGCGCCGACAAAGTATCTGTAGAATCCTCTCTATCTCTCCATCCCGGCCGATAACAGGATCTATCTTACCCTCGCGACTATAAGCCGTCAGGTCTCGGCCAAAAGAATCGATGTTAGGAGTCTTACTCTTCTTTAGCTTGGCCTCACGCATGAAGCGCCCGCCAAGCAGGTTCATGACTACCTCTTGAGCCCTGGCCAAATCCACCCCCAGGTCGGCAAGCACGCGCGCAGCCAGGTTACTCCCGTCACGTAGAATACCGAGCAGAATATGTTCCGTACCTATGTAGTTATGCCCTAATTTAGCAGCTTCTTCCCTGGCAAATTCCATGGCCTTTTTAGCCGCATTATCAAAGGGCATCTCACCAACAGTTATCAAATCAGTTCCCGGCGAGACACGATTTATCACTTCCCGTTTCACCGCCTCCAGATCCATATGCAAATGGCTAAGCACCGCGGACGCCACCCCACCCGTTTCACTGATCAATCCCAACAACAAGTGTTCGGCCCCCACGGCGTCATGCCGCAACCTTCTCGCCTCATCGCCGGCCAAATGAATCACCTTTCGTGCACGGGGAGAAAATCTCTGCCGCATCTTTTACCTCTCTTTCAACCTTCTATTTTTTCTTCTTACTCTGAAATTTAAGCGCGCCACCTTTCAACATGTACACCTTGCTGGCGGCGCTAGCGATCTGATCATTGTGCGTCACCACCACTACTGTTAGCTTCCGTTTGCGACAGATATACCAAATCAAGCCCTCTACCACCTTGGCCGTACGCACATCCAAATTTCCCGTGGGTTCATCAGCAAAAAGAATAACCGGATCGTTTATCAGGGCCCGCCCTAAAGCCACCCGTTGCCGCTCACCTCCCGAAAGCTCACCCGGCTTGTGACCAAGACGCGACCCCAGCCCCAAGCTGGCCATAACTTCCTCGCCCTTGAAACGCGCTTCGTCACTGCCAAGGCCACGAGCCAGCGCGGGCATCATCACATTTTCCAGCGCGGAAAACTCCGGCAACAAATGATGAAACTGGTAAAGAAATCCGATGCGGTCGCCCCGCCGAACGGATAATTCAGCATCCGTCATCTCGTATAACCGTTCTCCCTCTAAATAGACCCTGCCCTGCGTCGGACGGGATAGTCCCCCCAAGATATGCAGCAAGGTGCTTTTGCCCGAACCCGAGGGGCCGAGAATGGCAATGATCTCGCCATATTTCAAGGAGAAATCAACTCCGTTCAAGATGTCGATCTTCTCACCACCTAGCTGAAAGCTCTTCTCAATTTTTTCGGCTCTAAGTATTTCGCTCATCGTAATATCCACGATCGCTAGACAGCCAACCCAATGTTAATTCTCCCTGCCCCTGCCGTTACTCGTAACGCATCGCCTCAACAGGATCCATACCCCCCGCCTTCCAAGCGGGATATAAAGCGGACAGGAAGCAAAGAATCATAGCCGACACGGGAATAACAAAGAAATCCCAGAACAATGATAAACTAACCGGAATATAATCTATATAATAGATACCCTCACCGGGCATTTGTATCTGGTACACTTTAAGGAACAAACAGATGGCCGTTGCCAAAAACAGACCGATACCCGTACCAATCGTACCGATGATCAATCCCTGATAGACAAACACCCGCATCACTGCTTTGCGGGTCATACCAATAGACCGAAGAATACCTACGTCCCGTTCTTTCTCCATCACCGTCATCACCAGACTGGTGATGATATTTGAAGCGGCCACCAGCACGACCAGCGAAACTATGATGAACATCACCTTCTGCTCTATATTCAAGGCCCGATAAAGATTAGCGTTCATCCGCCGCCAGTCGGTCACGCTATAGGTACCGGGCAACTCATCATTCAAACGCCGCCGCAGCTTGGCGGCGATCTCTGGAGCGTCGTTTAATTCCTTTACCCTGATCGCCACCCCGCCTATGTCCTCTCCCAGTTCGAAAAGCTCCTGAGCCAAGCCGAGGTCACAATACACAAAACTAGTATCAAATTCATACATTCCTGTCTTAAAAATGCCACTCACCCTAAACTTCATCACCTTGGGCAAGTATCCGGCAGGGGTAAACTTGAGAACCGGGATAAACACCTCAACGATATCCCCCACCTCCACCCCGCGTAAACGGCTATCGGCCAATTCGTTCCCCAGTAAGATTCCCGGATAGCTCTCCCCGTCAGCAGCCCCCCCCTCTTCGCGCACCTCGGATCGCAAAGAACCCAAGTCGCCAGCCAACATTACTTTCTCCAGATCTATCACCGCCTTGGAACGCAACGGGTCGATACCCCAAAAGATAACGCCGTGCACATCCCGGCGTTTCTTCCCTCCGGTACGGCGGATAACGGCTTCGCTTTGGAAATATGGCGCGCTGGCTACCACCCCCGGCTCCGTCTTCGCCAGGTTGCACACCTCTGCCGGGCGTTTTATTCTACTGTCCAGGAGATTTCTTACTATGACATGCGAACGCATACCTACAATTTTATCACGCAAATCCTGCTCAAAACCCCGCATCACAGCCAGGACGACAATCAACGCCGCCACACCCAATGCCACACCCAGAATAGATATTATCGTTATTACCGAGACAAAGGCCTGACGCCTTTTGCTCATCAAGTATCTTAGACTGATAAATAGTTCCAGTTGCATTTTTATCGTTCGTCGCTCGTTGCTGATCACTAGTTGCTAATAGCTGAATCATGCGCTTCACAAACAAGCGACGAGCAACCAGCAACTAGCAACGGCCCTATCATCCAGTTAATCTTTCGGCCTCATCAAAGGAAACAAGATCACATCCCTGATAGACGTGCACCCGGTCAACAGCATCACCAAACGGTCTATGCCCACGCCCAGGCCTCCTGTCGGCGGCAGACCGTGCTCCAGGGCCAACAAGTAATCCTCGTCCATCGGGTGTGCTTCCGCGTCCCCACCGCGCCGCTTCCGCATCTGTGACTCAAAACGCTGCCGCTGGTCTAAAGGGTCGTTGAGCTCCGAGAAACCGTTGGCCAACTCCAGGCCACACACCATCAATTCAAAGCGATGCGCGCAATCATCCTTTTCCGGATGCCGCTTGGCCAGCGGAGACACCACCAGCGGATGATCCAAAACAAAAGTGGGCTGGATCAACTCCGGCTGCACTAGTTCCTCGAATATCTTGTTCACCAATTCACCAGAATCTTTCCCCTCAAGCTCCAAGCCTTTTTCCTTGGCCAACGCACATAATTCCGACGGGGAAAGCCCGGTTACTTTCCTGCCCAGTTTTTCTTCAACCGCCTCCGATATCACCAATCGGCGAAAAGGCTTTTCCCAGGAGATCTTTTTTTCGGCGTATTCGCTTTCCACGCTCCCGTTCAGCCGCCGACAAAGATGACTGATTAAATCCTCTACCAAACAGATGATCCCTTCTCTATCGGAGAACGCTTGATAGAGCTCAAGCATAGTATATTCAGGATTATGCCGCGTAGATATCCCTTCATTCCTGAAGCTACGATTTACCTCATAGATCTTCTCCATTCCCCCAACGATCAACCGCTTCAGATAAAGTTCGGGCGCCACCCGCAAAAAAAGCTGCATATCCAGCGCATTATGATGGGTGACAAAAGGCTCCGCGGCTGCCCCCCCATGGATAGGATGCATCATCGGCGTTTCCACCTCTATGAATTCCTTTTCGTCTAGCCAGTTACGCATCTCTTTCATCAGAAGAAAACGCTGCTGAAAAACACGACGGCTCTCCGGAGTCACCAACAGATCCAGATAACGTTGCCGATAGCGCAATTCTACATCGGCCAGCTGATCATAGCGTTTGACCGTGCCATCCGGCATCTGTTGTTCCTTTACCACAGGCAAAGGACGTAGCGCTTTGCATAGCAAGCTAAGCTGCGTTACCTTTAACGATAACTCACCGCTGCGAGTTTTGAATACCGT
This sequence comes from candidate division FCPU426 bacterium, assembly GCA_030621225.1. Taxonomy (GTDB): domain Bacteria; phylum Oederibacteriota; class JAUXIB01; order JAUXIB01; family JAUXIB01; genus JAUXIB01. Next base: position 1,418 of record JAUXIB010000035.1, on the reverse strand, counting down.
ACCGCTTGCGCCAACAATATCCGAAAGGTCTAAATTCTCCCATATCCGGTATACATCTGCCGGCACCTGATCTTTCTTGCAATATAGTTGGATCTTACCACCACTATCGCTGATATCTAAAAAGTTACCGCGTTTAGCAGTGATGCGCCCGGCCAGGCAAGCCTCTTGATCTGACTCCTGACCCGCAGCCAACGCATCCATTCCCTCTAAAACCGATTTAATTTCCTGCCGGCCCGAGAATTTTATGGGATAAGGATCTACACCAGCCGAACGCAATTCTTCTAGTTTCTCGATCCTCGCTTTTCTCAGATTATCTTCTGCCATGGTGATCTACAAACACTTGATATCCTTTTCCCCTTGTTACCTAAAAAACTCCCCAAACAGTATACTAATCCGTAGCGTTCTACTCGTCAAGTGCTTTTAAAACTAGATATTGGACTATCATATTATAGGACACAACATATGGTGGATTTTTCTTGACAACCTTTACAGTTGTTGCTAACCTCGTCTAAAGGGAGGTGTAATGGCCAGTCGCAAGAGGAAGGTCAAATACTATACAATAGACCAGTTATACACAAAAAAACTGGAAGAGAATATCACGTCTCGCCCGCTATCCTTGACTGAAAGGTTACTGACCTATTTGGCCCTACTTATCCTATTCGGAGTGGTCATATTCGCTTTATTTAACACCGTAGGGCCGTTACAATAAGACGCTACAAATGTCATTCGGCCGGGCCTTCCTCTTTGCTCTGCGCCGGTTTCTCTTCTGCTACCACACCACTTTCCTCTTGCACGACTTCGCGCAAAGCTTCAACTACTACCTTTTTAGGTATTGTGGCGGAGTCCTGCACAATTCCCTCATTCATCTTACGCGCCCGCTGTGAGGCCTTGACTATAGTTTCGAATCTCTCTTCAACGTTATCAAGCCACTTCTCCTCGTAGTACTCAGTCATTTGCTTCCGCCTCCATTGTTGCCTTGGTTAGTTAACATAACGCTTACATCTGTATAAGAAGTCCGTCCTTGTTCTTGCTCGCCGTGGGGGCATATCGCAATACGCCCCTACTTAGCTGGCTTGCCAGTCGTATGCCCGCCTTCGAGCACGCTTCTCCCGGCATTACTTCAAAAGAGATAAGCGCCCGCCGTCGTCCGGGGATTCTCCTTCCATTACTTCAACAGTCAGAACCCCGGGCTATGGCGGGCAGTCTTCGTCTCGCAAATCTCTAATCTCTTGGCTGGCATGCCAGTCGTAGCCGAGGGAATCATCCTCCAGATATCAGGAAGATTCCCGAGACGAAGACTGGAGGCGGCAATCGGATTCGAACCGATGATGGAGGTTTTGCAAACCTCTGCCTTAGCCACTTGGCTATGCCGCCAATACAGGAATCCGCAATATCCTCCAGTTTCAAGCCGATATACG
>JAUXIB010000009.1 GCA_030621225.1 candidate division FCPU426 bacterium | reverse complement strand
CCTTCGTTGTGCAGCTTAATCCGTTCCAGCAGATCATTCGTATAACCAGTATAGTAGCGTCCGTCCCGGCATTTAAGTATGTAAACGTAGAATCTGCTCTTACGCTTTACCTTCGCTCTGTTGTATCTCAATTTTCAAGCCTCAAAACGCTGGTCACTCGCCCCGTTACCACGCGTTCTCGTCTATCGGCTATCGTACGATCAACTATCGACGATAGACAAACAACGAATCAGCCGTCTCTCAGCCACTTAATGATCGTAAACGCCGCTGTAGCGAACATCATGATCAACACCAAGCGCGTAAACTTACGCACATAAGGGCTAACCTTAACAAATACCGGTCCTCCCTTGTGTCTGACCGCGCGTCCCTGACGATCATAGACCAGCGGCAAGCTCGCGCCGCAATAACCACAGACCATATTATCCGGCAGGTTTCCCTCGCCGCACCTCAGGCATTTTAACGCGGCAACCCTTAATTCAGTTATGCCTTTATCTCTGTTTGCTCGTTCCATGTGTTCGTAGTTCGTAGCTAGTAGCTCGTGGCTCGAAGCCCACTTAACAGGCACCTCGTACTAACAACTAACGACTAGCTTGCTGTATCCCGTCTACTACAATTCAGCATTCATAATTCATAATTCAGAATTCCGTCCCTCTACTTGCCTTTCAACGTTCTATTCATGCTGCCGCTCTCAAAACCCTTCAAATCCAGGCAGATAAACTTAAAACCCAGCTTACGCAAATAATGCTCCACCTTCGCTCGAGTCCGCGCCGTTGCCAGCTTGCCGATTTCACCCGGCGACACTTCAATGCGCGCCAAGCCGCCGTGATCCCGTACTCTGAGCTGACGGAATCCCAAGCCCAAAAGATAGTCTTCCGCCTTTTCTACCCGGCGGAATTTAGCCGCCGTAAGCTTTATACCGTAAGGAAAGCGGGAAGTGAGACAAGCGCTGGCCGGTTTTGACCACACTTGGAGTTTCATTTGCCTGGCAAGCCGCCGCACGTCATTTTTAGTGAATCCGGCCTCAAAAAGCGGCCGCCTGATGCCCAGTTCCTTCTCCGCTCTCATGCCGGGACGGTAATCACCCCGGTCGTCAAGGTTCTCAGCCGTAACCACATCAGCCAGCCGACGACGAGCAGCCAGCTTTTTTAGCTTCTCCAGCAAAGCGCGTTTGCAGTAATAGCAGCGTAACGGAGAATTATCACTAAAGCCCTTAACCTCAAGCTCTTCCGAACGAAAAAGCAGGTGCCGGCACTTCAGGCGTTTGGCGAAAGCCTTCGCTTCCTTCAGTTCCCGGCTGGGATAGGTAGTAGAAGTAGCGGTAGCCGCCAGGCATTTATCTCCGAGGCGCTGATGGCACACCGCCAGCAACAACGAGCTGTCCACCCCGCCGGAAAAAGCCACAGCTACACTGCCCAAGCCGTCTATGATCCGCTCAAGCTTACGTTTCTTTTGGATATAAGTAGCCATATTATGCTCTCATTCCGCGCGCGCGAATACCACGAGCGTAAGCTCGTGAATGAAGCGTTATATATATCGTCCGCTTTCTTGTCCTCCATAGCTTTAGCGAAGGAGGAAGAGGACGCACTAGAAGCTTTTTCTCTTTCATATTTGAAGGAGGAAAAGCTTGTGGTCGCCTCCTGGCGACCGTTCAGAACAAGAATACCGAGGGCGTTAGCGCGCATGGTATAGGGCTAGCCCGAGGTTTCTTATTATAACATATTGTAGGCAGTTCGTAGTAGGTGGGATGTTGTTGCGTGTCTCGTGTCTCGCGTCTCGCGTCGCGCGTCACGTGTCAAACGTCAAAGGTCGAAAACCAAGCGACGTGTGACGTTGGACGTTTAGACGTTAGACGAAAAATGCTGTCCCCTACTCCTGTGCTACGCGCTACGTAGGACAGGCCAGCTACGAAGGGCAGGCAAAAATGGGAGGTCACGGGGATATTTTTATCAAGTCAGGTCTGACCCCTAAAACTGCCTAAAACTGTAAATTCTTTGACTACCGCAACTTAGCTGTCTGCTTGCGTTTCTTATGTCTAATAACCAATATTACGATTCCAACTACTATCAATAAACCAATGAAATTCATGAACACTCTGATTCCTGTTAATACGCCCATTGATATTAATAACGCTCTAGCATGTTTACTATCAATTTCGTTTACTTTGAGATACTCTTTTATGGCCGTCCTATATTCATGCTTCAAAACGCACGCCATAAATAACCAACTGTGGCCCAGTAATGAATCCGGATTATATGCTATGGCTTTCTGAAAAGAACCTTTCCCTTCCTCGTGATTTCCCAATAAAATGTATGCTTCGCCTATACCGATCCATGATTCCTCAACATATTTCGTGCTCTTCAGCACTTCCTGAAAAAGACCGAGAGCTTCCTGTGAGTACCTCGTTCTTGCAACCCTGTCCTCTTCCGCCAACTCCAAGTAATGTCTACCAAGCTTAAGTTTTGCTTCCATGTTCGCCGGATTAGCAAGAATAGTACTCTTTAGGTAGTTTATCTCTCTATTATGCTCTTCGATTTCCGCCACATTCCCTGCGAACACATGCGAACATATACCACAAACTCCTAAAACTAGAAACAATAACTTCCTCAAGTTCCCTAGACTCAAACATCTATTATACTTATAAATTATCAAAAACAGTCCACCCATGGCGTACTCCTTACGTTTGTAGTAAACCTTACATAATCAAATCCAACTGCCCCTCCAACCCCTAGGGCACCTCCTACTTCCAAAGGGTTAAGGGTCATGTTCAAGATAGCAGGAGCGGGGGTCAAGCCAAACGTTAACAACGGCGGAAACCCCGAGTCCCAAGTATCAAGCCCCGAGCTACTAGCTACGAGCTACGAATCAAAGCAACGCATAGCCAATAACCACCGCCAATGTCTCCTGCAGGCGGATATCATTCGGCCAAATGGGCGCCTGCCGGGGCACGCCGAAAGGATCGAGCAGTTCATCTTTAGAGAGAAAATCATATTCCGCCAGAAAACTAAGCTTTAAAGACGCGATCTTAGAGAATTTAAAGATCAGCAAGGTCTCCGCCGTCACATCAGCCCCGGCAAAATCGTATTCGTTGAAAGCCTTCAGCTCACTGCGCAGATAAGCGCGATCGCTAAAAGTATTCTCATAGGTCACCATATTTTCCAAGCCCGCCGTAAATATCCCGTCAACCCTGCGAAAGGACGCGCCGGCCCGCAGCACAAGACTATTATCCTTTTCATATATCAGAAACCTTCCCAGGCCAATGGTGCCGGTATAACTACGCGGGTCACGACTAAAATCAGTAAAAACAGCTCGAAAGCTAAAAGAACTGTAGGGATCCACCAAATGCTCGGTCCTCCTGGTGTATATTGAATCAAAGGCTATCCTGTCCAAGCTCTCAAATGACCCCCGCAGATCCGACTCGGTCTTACCATATTCCATTAACAGCTTACTACGCCAGTCCTTGTGAGCACCCAGTTGTTTCGCCTCGCCGTCAAAGCTGGCCGCCCACTGCAATGAATCCTCCTCCTGCCCCTCCGCCGCCCCGGTCAGATGCACTTGGGTCAGGCTCAACCCGGTAAAAGCGCGGAAATTCCACTCCTCCGTCACCGCTACAGCCACGGCAATATCCTCGCCCTCCTCCGCCAAAACCGTCACAGGGAGCACAAGCAGTAGTATTAAGGCAGTGTTTAGTATGTGATTCATAGTCTCGCAGCTCGCAGCTCGTAGTTCGTAGCTCGTTAGCCGCTTCCTACTTGCTGACCACGTATCGTGCTGCACATTGCGTCTCGCGTACAGCGTATAGCGTATAGCGTGCATTACCAAGTCAAGCCCCCTGTATACCGTATACCGCTTGCCCTACGTAGCGCGTAGCGCAAAGTAGGGTCTACTGTATCGCGAAGCGACAAGCTCTGCTTATACCTTATTCAGAATTCATAACTCAGAATTCAGAATTCTCTACCCCGCATACTTAATATTGTCCGGAAAGATGGAAAGAATACCAGGCCAGGCCAAGTATAGCCAAAGAAACGAACCGCAAAACAATCGGCGCGGCCCTCTCGGTCCACAAGGTTACCAAAGGAGAAACACGTAATTTCACGGCAGAGAGTCCGGTCAAATAAGCAAAATGAAGCAAGAAAAAAACGCCACCCGCCAGGATGGATATATCGCCTACGGTAGTCGGTTGCTTGTAATAGATGGCCAACTCTATCAGCGTCAACAACGAAAATACAGCTCCCAGCAAACAAAAAAGCCGCCGCTGATAGTCAGGCATCCCCAAAACGAGGAAACGAACCAAGCTACGTAATAGTTCGGGAAACATCGCGCCAACGCTCCCCAAGACCAGCCAGATCAGAGCGCAGATTGTAAGAACGTGAGATAGTATTGTCATCTTTAGTTGTTCCTTGTTCGTAGTAGGTAGTATGTTGTACTACATACCACATTCTACACACTCCGAACTATTTATCCACCCGTTTTTCTAAACTTTGTCCGTAGCGCCTCAATCTCCCGCACCTGCCGTTTAGCCCTGGCCAAGCCCTCACCGCCAAGACCCTGCCGCATCAAAAAATACCAGATAGCCAACGCCTTTTGATACTCGCCACGCTGCTTATAGATATTTGCCAGGATAGGCGGCAAAAGAGCCGGATACTCTCCGGTAAAAATAATGCGGTTAAGAAAAGCGATCGTACTCTGGTCGTCTCCATCTAGATTTTGATACTTGATCGCGGCAGCGTAAAGAAAAAGCTTTTCATTCCCGGGATTATATTCCATCCCCCGACGCAAGAGCACCAACGCTTCCGGCCAACGCTTCAATTGCCAGGCAAGGACAGAAGAACCAAACTCGTAAAAGGGGATGAAATGGGGATTAAGCAGCGTCCCCGCCAGCGTCATCGGCATCACCCCCCGCCACCTTTCGGCCTGCCATTCAGGGTCACCGGTATAAACCAGCAGTCCAACCCAATAGGCAACGGCAGTCAGCTTGCGCTGATTAAGGACAGTGCCGAACAGCACAGGCAGTTCCTGCTGTTGCCGCGCCAACTGACGATAGAAGGGATCAAGCTTCGTCCAGTCCGGGGAGCGATGGAGGTAGAAGGAAGAAGCGATCAGCCCTGATAACAGCGCCGTGATAATTACTAGATGTATTAAGATCCGTTTCATTCGTTCTCCCCACAAGTTGGATAACGACATTCACCACGACGACACGACGTTTTTCTTTTATCAAAACCAACATCGTACCATCATGGCCAAAGTCTTTTCTCACCACGACGCCACAACGCTCTTTTTTAAACTAACAACATATCTTTTTTGCTTCTTACGCCGTTATCCAAAGAAGAACCACCTGCCCTGAGCCTGTCGAAGGGTTAACGTCGTGTCGTCGTGGTAAAAAAGTTTTTTTGCGCGTTAAAATTCTTTACGTCGGAAAAGCATGATCGCCAGATACAAGATTATCGCCGCGTAACAGATAACATAAGCAGAACTGGTTAAAAAATACCCGAAGCTGAATTCAAAGCCCGGCAATCCTGCACGGTCGCGTACATCCAGCCAATAGTAATTAGGCAAAACAAAATAGAGCCCATCCAGAAACAGGCGCAAGGGAATATTTGTAATTTGCCGTCCCAACGCGTGTAAATGAAAAGAAAAGTGCCCTAGTAATTGGAGAAAAACCGTAAGAATGACAGCCAGCGGCACAGAAGAGGAAAAGCTGGCAAAAAGAAAAGCCAGCGAAGCAACAAGCACAGCCTTGTAGAAAATATACAAGAAAGCGAACAAATCTATCGGCTGCAGATACGCGCCTAAAAAAGCCAGTGCTACGCTTAAGATCACCAGCATGAAAACCAGGTTGAAAGCAACCGTCATCAGAGTGCCAAGATAATGACCAAACAAATATTCATGGCGGCGTAACGGCTTGGAAAGAATGAGAACGGCCGATTTCATCTCCAGTTCCTCATACATGAAAAAGACCAGACTGAAAATAACCACCATAAAAGCCAGAAAATCCATACCGCTCAAACCAAGGTCAACAACCAGTTCTCCCTCATGTTCCCAGGCCAGTGAAGAAAAGATCATCGCCGCCAAGATGATCATCGCCGCAAAAACAACGACCACCACCTGGACCCGGTGCCGCAACTGCTGGCGAAAGAACATATAGGCTAGGTTTAATATGCGCATTAGTTCCTGTCGCTTGTCGCCTGTCGCTCGTCGCTTGAGCAAAACGCACTAGCGACCAGAGACTAGCAACCAGCAACAGCCTCTCAGCTTACCGCTTTAATAAACTCCTCTTCCAACTTCTGCGTCTTCAACTTTTTGACATCGTTTATTTCCTTCAACAATGCTCCCCGGTGAATGATCCCCACGCGGTCACATACTTTCTCCGCCTCACTTAGTATATGCGAACTGAAAAGGATGGTTTTTCCCCTGTCGCGCAGCTCCAGCATGATGTCGCGAACCATTTTCAACCCCAAGGGATCCAAGCCCGTCATCGGCTCATCCAGCAACAACAAGTCCGGCTGATTAAAGAGAGCCTGCGCGATACCTATCCGCTGCATCATTCCCTTCGACATCTCCCCCATTTTCATCTCCTGATACTGCCGCATTTCCACTGTCTCCAACACCTCGTCACGCCGCCGCGAGATCTCCGAGCGGGACATGAAGAATACCGCTCCATAGTAATCAAGCAATTCGCGGGCGGTAAGGTGCCGCGGAAAATAGGGCAATTCGGGCAGATAGCTAACCTTGCGTAGCGAAGCAAGATCAGCGCGATAAAAACTCTGCCTCCTGCCAAAAATCTCAACGCTGCCGGCGTCCGCACGGCAGAGACCAACGATGATTTTTATCGTCGTAGTCTTACCCTGCCCATTCAGGCCCAGCAACCCATAAATAGTGTTATTTTCCACTTGGAAGTCTATGCCACGCAAGGCAGGGATCAGCCGCTTCGTCCAGAGATGACGCTTGATATAAGTCTTTGCCAGGCCGGTTACTTTGATCATATTCCGGGTCGCTGGTCATTAGTATCTAGTATCTGGTTTGCCTCACCAAATACCAAATACTAAATACCAACGACTATTTCAAACTAATATCGGTCTTAACCAACCGCTCCTCAATTTCATTCTTCTCGTTCAATATAAGCACCACCGGATTAAACGCCTGCTGCTCCTCCGGTGTCAACTGAACATAGGCGATGACCAGCACCCGCTCCCCTTTTTTGAAGAAATGGGCAGCCGCGCCGTTTACCTCCATCTTACCACTGCCTGGCTCTTCGGGGATAATGTAGGTCTCTATACGCCCGCCCCGATCAAGATTCAAAACCTGCACCTTCTCATAGGGTACTATGCCACTTTTCTTCAACAAATCACTGTCAACCCCCAAACTACCGGTGTATTCCAGATTAGCTTCAGTAACGCACCCCCCGTGCAGCTTGGCTTTCATTATTTCCAGTAACATCGTTATCTCCGTTTTTAAATCACCCCCAACCACAGCGTACAGCGTCCTGCGTATAGCGTTCTTTTTCGGGACTCGCGCGACATCCCCCCGTTTGACGAGACCCGAGCCCCTAGTCCCAAGAACTCAGAATTCATAACTCATAAATCATAATTCTTCATCCTCGACAGATATCATACCCCCAAAAGCAACTCATTGTCAATCAGTCGTACGCCGCCCACCTTGGCGGCCACCGCGATCAGCACATCGCCGCTCACGCGTTTTACAGGCTGCAAGTCCTCCGCCCCGGCAACGGTGATATAATCTAATTCTACGCCGGACAGAGAAAATCGTTGCCGCATCTCGCTCACCACTTTTGCCGGATCCCGTTCACCCAGCTCTATCACACTACGCGCCAGCTTGAGCGTCTCGCTTAACACCAGCGCCTTACCCCGCGATCTTGAATCCAGATAAACGTTACGCGAGGAAAGCGCCAACCCATCCCGATCACGAACGATCGGACAGATAACTAATTCCAAGTCAAAGGCAAATCCCTCCACCAGCCGCTTAACCACCAAAAATTGCTGGTAATCCTTTTGGCCCAGATAGACCCTGTGCGCCGCCACCAGGTTAAAGAGCCTGGCCAAAACGGTGCAGACCCCGTCAAAATGGGTGGGACGCCGCGCACCCTCCAAGATACTATTCAAGCCGCTGTCCGCCAGAACTTTCCCGGAAAAACCGGCAGGATAAAACTCCCCCGCCAACGGCGCAAAAATAACATCCACCTGCTCCCGCCCGGCTGACTTTTTATCCCCGGCAAAATCACGAGGATAAGCAGCCAAATCCTCCCCGGCCGCAAACTGCAACGGGTTAACAAAAATACTGACTGCAACAATATCGTTTTCCTGCCGCGCACGGCGCATCAACGAAAGATGCCCCGCGTGAAAAGCCCCCATCGTCGGCACAAATCCGATCGATTTACCCGCCGCGCGGTATTTCCCGCACAGCCGCCGGAGCTTGTCGCAATCGGTTATTACCCTCATCGGTTTTGCTTTCGCCGGCTCACCGCCCCGCCGGGCCGCCGTTTCTGGCACTGTGATTCCAGGGCAGTTTCCACTACCAGCCAATCACTCCGTTTAAGCCGATATGTTTGTTTGCGCCCGGGATAAGTGCCGCGCCTCACCTGCCCGCTGTAATTCGCTACCGCGCTGCTGATCACATCGGCCAAATGAGCGTATTCCTTGAGAAATTTTGGCGCCTTCTTCCCCGCGACATACCAATAGATACCCAACATATCGTGTTGGACCATGATTTGTCCGTCACAGCCCTTACCGGCGCCAATGCCGATGGTAGGGATGGAGAGACGTGTCGTCAGGTAGCAAGCTAATTGTTCCGGCACGACTTCCAAAACAACGGCGGTCACCCCAGCCTTTTCCAGCGCCCGCGCATCGGCGACGATCTTAAGCGCCTCCTGCGAAGTCTTCCCCTGCAAGCGGTAGCCACCCAGACGATCAGCAAACTGCGGCGTTAACCCTATATGCCCCACCGCCGGAATATTCGCCGCCGCCATCGCTTTCACCAACGGCACCCGTGCCACGCCCCCTTCCACCTTGACGGCAACCGCTCCCGCTTTGATCAGTTGCCGCGCCTCCTCCACCGCTTTTTTTACGCCTTTTTTCAGCGAGCAAAGAGGCAAGTCCGCCCACAACAACGCGTTTCTAACTCCGGCCTTCACCGCACGCACGTGATGAACGATCTCATCGATCGATACCGCCATGGTAGAATCCCGCCCAAAAACGACCATCCCCAAAGAATCACCAACCAGTATCACATCAACACCCGCGTCATCCAGCAGACGTGCTGACAGGTAATCGTAACAGGTCAAGGCAACGATCCTACGTCCACGCCGTTTCATTTTTTTCAATATATCATTCATAACTCGCGCCCATAATCCGCGGTACGAACACTAAAAGTGTTCTCGTGGCTTCTTACCGCCTAATATTACAACGAGAAGCCACAAATCAGCGTTAGTAATCAGCGTAATCAGCGTTATTCACTCACCGATCGGCGTATAGTATTCCTTGCCCCGCTCCAAACCGGCCAAATGCTCAATCAGGTCGTCGAGGTCAGCGCCGCTGTGCACAAAATCTATGTTTGAAGTGTTCACTACCAGGGCAGGACTTTCATGATAATGGTAAATGAAGTAATTATAAGCCTTATTGATCTCTTCCAAATATTCCGGGTCGATGTCCTTCTCAAAAGAACGACCGCGCAGCTTCACCCGCTTGAGCAGAATATCAGTAGGAGCCTGCAGAAAAACGATCCGGTCCGGCAAAGCGACGTTACCGGCAAGCATAGTATTCAGCCGCTCATATATCCTCAACTCCTCGTCGTCAAGCACCACGTTGGCAAAAATACCATCCTTAGGAAAAATATAATCGGTGATCAAAGTGGACTGGAACAGTTCCGACTGCCGCAATTGCTCCTGCTGACGAAAGCGGGAGATAAGAAACCAGAGCTGGGCTTGAAAAGCAACATTGCCCATCTCCTGATAAAACTTGCCGAGGAAAGGGTTCTCGTCCACCTCCTCCATAACCAGGCGCGCCTTGAGCTTACGGGCCAGCTTTTCCGCCAGACTGGTCTTGCCCACACCGATCGGCCCCTCGACCGCGATGTATTTACCTTTGAGACTTTCTGCGTTTTTTTTAGCCATAGCTTTATTTTGTCAAACGCCGAACGTCTGAACGTCAAACGTAATACCAAAAAACGTTAGACTTTTGGCGTTGGACATTTGACGGACTCTCGCTTCCATCTCTGATGTTCCCTCCACAACGTACCCATCCGCTTGCGCGACACCGGATGTATAACCCCCGCCGCGATCTCCGCCATAGGACGCAAAACAAAACCTCTTTGCTGCAATCGCGGATGCGGGATTATCAGGCCGCGACACCTAAGCTCCGTCCGCGAATAGAGCAGCAGGTCAAGATCGATCAAGCGCGGACCGTTACGACGCCCTTTGCTCCGCCCCAATTCACGCTCGATCTCTTTCAGCCGCCGCAATAATCCCCGGGAACCAAGTTTCGTATGCACAGCGGCAACACCGTTCAAAAAATCCGGCTGGGCAGCATATCCTTCCGGCTTGGTATTATACAGTCGCGAAACACGGCCAATCCTCACCCCAGGCGTTGCGGCCAATAACCGCAAAGCTCGCCGGATATTGCCGCGCCGATCCCCTAAATTAGCACCTAGGCCTATGTATGCTGTCCTCATCTACTTTTTCGTTGCTCGAGACTAATCCCGTATCTGGTATCTCGTATCTAGTATCTGGTCTGCCGCCAAATCAGCGCCTTTCCCTGTGTCCCGTGTCCTGTGTTCCGTGTACTTTTTCAGCATTCATAACTCATAATTCAGAATTCCTTATCCCGAACCTTGCTCATTTGCCTTCCTCCGCTACCGAAATAAAATAGGCGTTCATCATACCCCAATAAAGATAATTAGATATCTTTTTGACCGTACCATAAGGCAACTCATCGAATTTCGGCAACAGCTTACTGATCTCCGCCAACTGAAGATCGCGTATCGAACGCATGCACTCCCATATCTCCCAGGGAACACTACTGTTACGTTCCTCCAACCCCGCCTCGTCCTCCGGGAAGAATATATTCCTGCAGCGTTCGGCAAGCTGTTCATAATTCAATGCTTTCTTGCCCTTTCCCTTTTTAGCTTTAGTCCCGGCTACGCGGGCCAGCAGATAACCATAGGCCACGCTGCGGTCAAGGTAAGCCTCATATTCCTCCTGATTCGCGGCGAGTACCTTCGCCGGAATTACTTGTTTCAGGGCCTTACGCGTGGTGTCCTTGATACGAGCGACCAGCGACCAAACAGCCGGATTCACCTCGCTGATCAAACGACGGCGAGACTCATCCTTACCACCCACTTCTCGCCAAAAGGCCTCATATAGTTTACGGTATTCCATTATTCCACCTAATTATGATATCCCCTCACGCTCGATATTATATAGAACAAGAAAGCTGATGTCTATGGTAGTTTTCTATAAATGGGGTGATATACTGCCGGACGATGAACGACAAGCAACTAACGACAGAACCGTTTTTTAATGTCCTATTTCGTTTTTAGAGTTGCGATGCCACCCTTTTATACCTATAATAATAATCCTCGGGCTAACGCCCGTGTCTTCTTGTTCCGATTTGTGCGTCCGCTAAAGCGGACGATATATATGTAACACTTCCTCCACGAGCTTGCGCTCGTGGTATTCGCGCGTGCGGAGTAAACACGTTATGAACAGGTGATGCCAATGGCGAAGAAAATTATCCTGAACGCCGGATGCGGCAGGACAAGCGAAAAAGACAAACAAGCCGGGAAAGACGAGAGCGCGGACGCCAAAACGGTGTATATTGACATACGCGACAACATCGGCGCAGACGTCGTACATGACCTCAACAAGACCCCCCTACCCTTCAGAGACAACCATTTCGACGAAATTATCCTGAGCCACATCATCGAACACCTCCATGACGTCTATGGCTTTCTCGAGGAAATCCACCGGATATTGAAACCGGGAGGCATCGCGAGAATAATCGTCCCGCACTACACCGACTGGACATACTGGACGGACCCCAGCCACATACGGCATTTCAACTCGTATAGCTTTGACCGTTTCCAAGAGACAGAGGCGCACCACTTCGACACGAAATATCCCTTCAAAGTCGTTGAGCTTAGCGTTGACCTCCAGAAGATATGGAGATACTTGGGCGTGCAGTTTCTCGTAAACTTCTCAATAAGGCATCGCTCCTTCCGTTTATTCAGAAAGATGTGGGAGAGTTACTGGTGTTTTCTCATCAGAGGGATAACCGTCAAAGCGACGTTGAGAGCAGAGAAGAAACACGAGGGAGGCGGGGATCCCAATTGAAGGGATGGATCGGGGCACCCCTACAAAGCAAGTACGAACGCCGCGTCAACTGCTTAATAAGGACACAGGATACTGGTTCGATTCAATCATTCCCACTCGATGGTAGCGGGTGGCTTGCTGCTGATATCGTACACAACCCGGTTTACCCCGCGCACTTCATTGATGATACGGTTGGAGAGTAGTTTCAAAAGTTTCGCGGGCAGTTGCGCCCAGTCAGCAGTCATCGCGTCCTGGCTTTCCACCGCCCGGATGACGATGACATTTTCATACGTCCTCTCATCACCCATCACACCCACGCTCTTGACCGGCAAGAGCACGGCAAAACTCTGCCATACTTTTTTATAAAATCCAGCCTGCTTGATCTCTTCCATTATAATCGCGTCCGCCTGGCGCAATATCCACAACCGCTCCGGGTTCACCTCGCCTACCATCCGCACAGCCAAGCCAGGACCGGGGAAAGGATGGCGGTGAATAACATCCACGGGCAACCCCAGCTCCACGCCTAATTTTCTCACCTCATCCTTGAAAAGAAATCTCAAGGGCTCTATCAGCTTGAATTTCAGATCCTTGGGCAAGCCGCCGACGTTATGGTGGCTCTTGATCTTATCAGAAGGCCCGTCAAAAGGAGAATGGCTCTCTATCACATCGGGATAAAGCGTCCCCTGGGCCAGGTATTTGGCGCCACCAACCAATTTCGCCTCCTGCTCAAAAACGCGGATGAAAGTACGCCCGATCGCCTTGCGTTTCTTTTCGGGATCAGTAATTCCCTTTAGCACCTTTAAGAACCGCACGGTAGCGTCATTGTAACGAAGGTTGAGCTTAAAGCGTCCGCGCAAAGTCGCCAGCACCTCCTTGGCTTCCCCCTGGCGCAAAACTCCGTTATTCACGAAAATACCGGTCAATTGTTTGCCCAGCACACTATGCAGAAAAACCCCCAGCACCGTAGAATCCACACCACCCGAAATACCGAGGATGACCTTATCCTCCCCTACCCGCTGCTTGATCAGCTGGCCCTCGCGCTTCAAGAAATTAGCCATAGTCCAGTTACCACGGCAGCCGGCGATTTTATGAAGGAAATTTTTCAGTATTTTAGTACCGCACTTAGTGTGAACCACCTCTGGATGGAACTGCAAACCATAGAGGCCGCGTTTCAGATCAGCCACGGCAGCGTGGGAAGAATTAGCGGACTTGCCCAGTCGTTTAAAGCCCCGCGGCAAGCTGACAAGCCGATCTCCGTGACTCATCCAAACATCCTGCCGGCGCGCAGTGCCCGCAAACAACCCGCCGTCATTTATTACCTCGAGCTGCGCCAGGCCGTATTCGCGCCGTTTGCTTTTCTCCACCTTGCCGCCAAGCAGCGCGCCCATCGCCTGCAATCCATAACAGATACCCAGCACAGGAATTCCCAGCCCGAATATATTCTTGTCCGGCAGCGGCGCCCGCTTGCCGGTAACGCTGGCTGGGCCGCCGGAGAGGATGATCGCGCTGGCGTTTTCTTTTTTTATGCATTCGGCCGTGATGTCGAAAGACACGATCTCCGAATACACCCGGCACTCACGCACCCGCCGCGCGATAAGCTGGGTATACTGACTGCCGAAATCTAGGATTAGGACTTTGTCCATTTTTTCTTCGCTGATTACGCAGATGCGGGCTTCGCACCCTCGCTGATTGCGCCGATTAAGAATCCGCGTAATTTGCGGCGCCTT
This sequence comes from candidate division FCPU426 bacterium, assembly GCA_030621225.1. GTDB lineage: Bacteria > Oederibacteriota > JAUXIB01 > JAUXIB01 > JAUXIB01 > JAUXIB01. The sequence continues at coordinate 16,260 of JAUXIB010000009.1, read as the reverse complement.
TAGAAGGATTCCTTGGTTATCTATGGTGGAGGGAATCCTTGTGGTCGGCATAGCCGACCGTTCAGCGTAATCCGCGCAAAGCGCAACCTAGCCGCGTTTCATCTCCCAGGTCATAACGATCGCCTCGGCCACCGCCTTCATCGGTTTCCTGACATCCATGCTCTTCTTATTAATGGCACGATAGGCGTCTTGCTCGCTAAGCCCGCTCTCCTTCATCAGAATGCCCTTGGCCTTCTCCACCAGTTTCCTGGTCTCGATGTTCTCCTCCATCTCTCCTATCTTATTCAGGAGCTTGGTATTTTCGATAGCGACGGCCGCCTGGTTGGCAACGCCCTGCATTATCTTGATCTCTTCCCCGCTGAAAGAGTGCGGTACAGACGTGTAGGTGCTAATAACTCCCACCGCGCGATCCCGGATCATCATCGGCACGGCAAGCATCGAAACCAGGCCCTCCCGTTTGGCAATATCCCGGAACATGTATTCCTTGTCTTTACGCACATCCCTTACCACCACCGGTTTTTTAATACGCAAGGCCCTGCCACTGATGCTCTCGCCGACCTTTAAGTTCGGCTTGCTCTTGTACTCCTCCGAAAGGCTCTGGGTAGCGGCAATGAACATCTCGCCTTTTTTATCGTCTAACAACATGATCGAACAGATCTTGGAACCCATCATCTCAGCGGTAACCGTCACGATCAACTGCAATATTTCTTCAATGTATCTGTTCGATGCCGCTGCCGCCGATACCTCCGACAGCGCGTTCACCTGTCGTTTCTTGGTAGTAGCTTCCTCATATAGGCTGGCATTGGTGATCGCCACACCCACCTGACTAGCGATGGTCATGATCAGGTCCGTCATTCCCTTAGGATACTTATGGGAGCGGTTATGACGCACGTTTATTACCCCGACCAGCCGATCCTGGTTGATGATCGGCGTTGAGAGGAAGGCTTGATACCTATCCTCAGGAATATCCCGCACGAATTTAAAGCGAGGATCCTTGCGGGCCTCCTTCTCCAGAACGACCTGCCGCCGCTGTTCCGCCACCCAGCCGGTCACCCCTTCCCCAATACACAGCTTTACCTGCCCAACGAAATCGCGTTTGCTGCTCTGAGACTCCATCAGCACCAGTTCTCCTGTTGTTTCGTCATGCAGGTAGATATGGCAGCCCTCCGCCCGTGTGATCTGCGCGACCATATCCAGGATCCGCTTCAATACCTCCTCCAGATCCAGAGAGCTGGCAATGGTCTGGGTTATCTTCTTGAGGATCTCCACCTCACTTAAGATAACCTTCTTGCCTGCGGTGATCTTTTTTGTTGTTTTTTTATTCATGGTTCTTACTTAGAAAGAAGGAATTATACCAGACAAGAGACTGCGTGAACAGTCCTTTTATCCGCCCCGAAAACGCAAATACCAGCCGCCATCATGGTTAGAGCCTTTTTCATCTCAGTCCAGCATCGTGTTGGCGTGGTTAATCACACGGCGTTTTCATAAACGAAGAAATTTATCTACGCCTGCCGCGGCATGACGCGCGCTGTCAAACGCCCGCACTACCAGCGAGGCCCCGCTAACCGCGTCCCCCGCGGCAAAGACACCTTTATGCGAGGTCATAAAATTACCGTCCACCGCGATATTTCCTTTGGCGTCCAGTTTTAAGCCGAGCCCCTTAACCAGGGAGCCATGTTCCACGTGCGTAAACCCCATCGCCAAAAGCACCAAATCCGCTTTAAGTTCAAATTCAGATCCGGGGATCTCTTTGAACTTCCAGTGTCCTTTATCATCCCTAAACCACACCAATTTCCCGCAACGCAATCCACTCACCTGATCTCTGTCCGGCCCCTTCAAACCAGACATAAACTCAAGCGTGTTAATACCCCACAACCGCCCGCCGCCTTCTTGATGCGAGGACGATGTCCGTTTGATAACCGGCCAAGTAGGCCATGGATGGTCAATGCTCCGTTCCAGCGGCGGCTCAGGCAAAAGCTCTATTTGAATGATCTGCCTTGCGCCTTGACGCTTAGCAGTACCCAGGCAATCAGACCCCGTGTCCCCACCGCCGATCACCACCACATCCTTGCCCTTGGCGGAAATACGTTCCGCCTCATTTATTTTCATGCCGGAGTTTACCCGGTTTTGCTGCGCCAAAAAATCCATGGCTAAATGCACCCCGTTATATTTACGTCCGGGCAACTCAAGCTCCCGCGGCACACCCGCCCCAGCGGCAACAACTATCGCGTCGTGCATACGCATCAATCCCTGCGGGTTAACATCGACCCCGGCCTCCACCCCGGTTTCAAAAGACACCCCCTCCGCCGCCAACTGCTCCATACGACGAACCAGTATGTCCTTTTCCAATTTAAAGTCCGGAATGCCGTAACGCAGCAATCCCCCGATCTTCTCCGCTCGCTCATATACCACTACATCATGCCCGCGCCGCGCTAACTGCTGCGCCGCGATCAACCCCGCCGGACCCGAGCCAACCACCGCCACCTGTTTCATGCTGCGGCGTTCACACGGCTCTGGCTTTATCCACCCCTCGCGCCAGCCGCGCTCAACGATCTGCAGTTCTATCTGGCGGATGGTCACCGAGTTTTTATCTAATTCCAACGTACAGGCCGCCTCGCAGGGCGCCGGGCAAACTCGCCCGGTAATTTCAGGAAAATTATCCGTGGCATGCAATAATTCCAGCGCCCTACGCCAATGTCCCCGGTAAACCATATCATTCCACTCCGGGATACGGTTTCCCAGCGGGCAGCCGAAGGAATGGCAGGTCGGTATACCACAATCCATACAGCGCGCCGCCTGTCGCACTAGCTTCTGCTCGGGCAACATCCTCTTCACCTCACAGTAGTCCTTGACCCGCTGTTTGACCGACCGCTTCTGCGGCAGCTGTCTCTTATATTCTATAAACCCTGTTATCTTACCCATGTCTCTTCCTACTGCCCGTTCGCATACACCTCCTCCGTCGCTGACGGCTGCTCCACATGCCGCCGTTCCGCCTGCCGCATCCGCTTAAGCACCTCGCGATACTCGATCGGCATCACCTTGACGAAACGCGGCAACACATCTTCCCAATCAGCCAGTAAATCACCGGCCCGCGCACTGGCAGTGACCCGCCAAAACTCGGACACCAACCCATGCAGCTCACGGACATCCTCCTTGGCACGAATACTTTCCAACTCAACCATATCAAGATTACAACATGTATCAAAAAAACCGGACTCGTCATAAACGTATGCCACCCCACCTGACATCCCCGCGGCAAAATTATTTCCAGTCTCACCCAGCACTACCACAATACCGCCGGTCATGTATTCACAACAGTGATCACCAACCCCCTCGACCACCGTCCGCGCGCCGCTGTTGCGGACGGCGAACCGTTCCCCGATCACCCCGCGGATAAAGACCTGTCCCGAAGTAGCCCCGTAAAGCAGCGTATTGCCGGCGATAATATTCTCGTGGCTATCGAAGCGGACTTCGGCAGGAGGTCCCAGAATAATACGCCCTCCCGAAAGTCCTTTGCCCAAATAATCGTTAGCATCCCCCTCAAGCTCAAGCGTAACCCCCGGAGCCAAAAACGCCCCAAAACTTTGCCCGGCGGATCCTTTGAACCTGATTTTCACGCTATCGTTCGGCAGCCCCTTGGCCCCGTAACGCCGCGTCACCTCGCTGGAAAGCGCCGCGCCGACCGCGCGGTCGGTATTTCGTATTGCGTGTTGTATTTCGCATTTCCGGAGCCCGCTTCCCTTACTATGCCACCCCAATACCTTACCAACTTCAGAAATCAACTTACTATCGATTGAGCCAGCCAGCGGGTGATCCTGACCACGCAGGCAGCGGGTCGGCGAACCGCGGCCAACCTGACGCAGTAATGGTTTTAGATCAAGACATCGCGCCTTAAAATGCGCTTGATCCCCTTTGAAAACAAGCAGGTCTGCCCGGCCCACCATCTCCTCGATTTTTCTGAAGCCCAGGCGCGCCATGTATTCGCGCAGCTCTTGAGCGATGAAGCGTAGAAACCGCTCGACGTATTCCGGCTTACCGGTAAACTTCTCGCGCAAACGACTATCCTGGGTAGCCACCCCCATCGGGCAGGTATTAAGATGACATTTACGCATCATCAGACATCCCAATGCCACCAGCAGCGTAGTGCCAAAACCAAATTCCTCGCCGCCCAAAAGAGCGGCAATAGCCAGATCGCGGCCGGTTTTTAATTGGCCGTCCACTTGCACCACGATACGATCCCGGAGCAGGTTGCCCATCAAAGTCTGCTGTGTCTCAGCAAGGCCTAGCTCCCAGGGTAACCCAGCATGCTTGATCGACGAAAGAGGCGAAGCCCCGGTGCCGCCATCATGCCCGGAGATTAAAACCAGATCAGCTTGGCCCTTGACAACACCCGCGGCAACCGTGCCCACTCCCGCTTCGGCCACCAGCTTCACCGAAACCTTAGCTTTAGGGTTGGCCATCTTGAGGTCATGTATCAACTGGGCCAAATCCTCAATAGAATATATATCATGATGTGGCGGCGGCGAAATCAGGGTAACCCCGGGCGTAGTATGACGCACGCGGGCTATTTCCGCGCTAACCTTATGACCCGGTAACTGACCGCCCTCGCCCGGTTTAGCGCCCTGGGCTATCTTTATCTGCAACTCATCAGCATTATTAAGGTATTCACTAGTCACTCCAAAGCGGCCTGAGGCCACCTGTTTTATTGAAGAACGTCGTGAATCACCGTTGGCATCCGGCAAATAACGGGCAGGATCTTCGCCGCCCTCACCGGAATTGGAACGAGCGCCCACTCGGTTCATGGCTATGGCAACAGTCTCATGCGCCTCCTTGGATAGAGAACCAAATGACATCGCCGCTCCCACAAAACGAGCGGTTATCAATTCCACCGGCTCCACCTCTTCCAGCGGCACCGCTTTTGTTCGTTTAAAGTCCAAAAGGCTGCGCAAGGTAACCCTACGCCGAGACTGGTCATCTATCAACCGCGTGTATTCTCGGAACACACTGTAATCATCCTCACGTGTTGCCTGCTGCAACTTGTAGATCGTCTCTGGAGTCCAGAGATGTTTTTCCCCCTCCCGGCGCACGTGATAGTGCCCACCGGCTGGCAGCACTCCGGCGACCTTGCCAGTCCAGTCAAAAGCCCGACGGTGCAGTTCATTAGCCTCCCGCGCCAACTCATCCAGCCCGATACCGGATATCCTGGAAACAGTGCCTGTAAAGTACTGATCCACAAGCTCTTCACCCAAGCCCACGGCCTCAAATATCTGCGAGCCGAAAAAACTACGCAGTGTAGAAATGCCCATGCGACTTAATGTCTTAAGCAATCCTTTTTTAAGGGCGGCAATATAGTTCCCCACTGCCTCTTCCCCGTCTATTCCCTTGCGCAGCATTCCCGTTTGGGCCAGTTCGTCAACCGCGGCCAAAGCCAAGTAGGGGCAAACTGCGCTGGCGCCGTAGGCCACCAACAGCGCGAAATGCATCACCTCTCGCGCCTCTCCTGTTTCCACCACCAATGAGGTGAGATTGCGCAGTTTTCGCCTGATCAAGTAATGGTGCAGCCCCGCACAAGCCAGGAGTGACGGTATCGGCACACGATTTTTATTCAAGCCACGATCACTGATCACCAGGATAGTGCAGCCCTGCTTGATCTGCTTTTCCGCCGTAACAAACATCTCCTGCAAGGCCGCTTTTAATTCACGCCCATTACCACCAGCCGGCAAGAGCATATCTATCGTCCCCACCCTGATGTCCGCGTGATCCAAACGCCGCATCTGTTCCATATCCTGCACAGTCAAAATCGGATGTTTGACGCGCAACATGCGGCAATGCTCAGGACTCTCCGCCAGCAAGTTGCGCTGCCGGCCCAGGTGGCTAGTCAGTGACATCACCATCTCCTCGCGCAAAGGGTCAATCGGCGGGTTAGTGACCTGTGCAAAGAACTGTTTGAAATAAGAAAACAACAGTTGCGGCCGTTCCGAGAGCACTGCCAGGGCCGCATCGTTACCCATCGAGCCTATCGGCTCTTGCCGGTTATTAGCCATAGGGGTAAGCACCATGTTCAGTTCCTCCTCACTATAGCCAAAAGCGTGCTGTTTGCGTTTGAATTCTTCGCCGCTGGTATGCTCCGCCTTAGGCGCTGCTGAGAAACCCAGCAAATCAAGACAGTTCTCGTTCACCCAGCGCCGGTAAGGTTTCTGACGCGAAATCCGCGCCTTGATCTCCCGGTCTGGGATAATACGTTTTTCCTGGTTATCTAAAAGCAGCATCCGTCCCGGACGCAAACGGCCCCGTTGCTTAATTTTTTGCGCTCGAAAAGGTAACACACCGCTCTCCGAGGCCATTACCACACAACCGTCACCATCTACTGTATAACGGGCAGGCCTGAGCCCATTCCTGTCCAGGTTAGCACCAAGATAACGTCCGTCGGCAAAAACCAGCGCCGCCGGGCCATCCCAAGGCTCCATCAGCGTAGAATGATAGGCATAGAAAGCCCTTTTATCTTCACTCATATGTATTTTTGATCCCCAAGCTTCCGGCACCAACATCATCATCGCGTGCGGCAGTGATCGCCCGGCCATGGTTAAAAGCTCCAGAGCATTGTCCAGCACGGCTGAGTCACTCCCCCCCTCACTGATCACCGGCTTTATTTTCTCTAAATCATCCCCAAAAAGCGCCGAAGCCATGAGTGCTTCACGACCATGCATACGATTAAGATTACCGCGCAAGGTATTAATTTCACCGTTGTGCGCCAACATACGGAATGGCTGAGCCAACTGCCAACTAGGCAAAGTGTTAGTACTGTAACGCGAGTGAACAATGGCAAACGAACTCTCAACCCGCTTGTGGCCCAGCTCAGGATAAAAACGGGACAGTTGATCGGCGGTCAAGAGCCCTTTATAGACGATAGTACGCCCGGATAAACTAGAAATATAAAATTGACTATAATCCCCCGGCCAAGCGGCAACCTGGTTTTCTAGGCAACGCCGAACAACGTAAAGCTTACGCTCAAAATCCACCGCAGCGATCCCGGCCCGTCCCAGGAATACCTGGCGCACCTCCGGTTGCGTACTCAAGGCCAAATCACCCAATCCGACGGAGGCCACCGGCACCCGGCGCCAAGCCAACACTTCGAGCTTTTCCTGCTCCGCCACCTTCTCCAGAACACGACAGCAACGATCCCGCAACTTAGGCTGACGCGGCAAAAAAAGCATCCCAACCGCGTAGTCGCCTATCTGCGGCAGGCTAATATCCGACAGTTCCGCCCGAAAAAAAGCATCCGGTATTGCCAGCAATATACCAGCCCCGTCTCCGGTAGACTTATCAGCGCCGACGGCTCCGCGGTGCGCCAGGTTCACCAAGACCTTGAGCGCATCAGCCACCACCCGGTGCCGCGCAACACCATCCTGACGAGCTACAAAACCCACGCCGCAAGCGTCATGCTCGAACGCGGGATCATATAACCCCTGCTTCGGCGCTCGACCCGCCGCGTTCACTTTTGTAAAACCTATTTTTTTGTTCATATTGACACGGTAAAAAAAACGGACGGACAAGAAATCCCTGCTCGGCATCCTTGCCCGTCCGGTTTGGTCATCATTGACCTTATTCGTCTTTTCTCATGGTTTCACCGAAACCGCTTCAAGCGGAAACATCGTCCGCTACGCCCAATCACAAGATCGGCAAATACCGTTTTATCTCATAATCGGTGACCGACAAGCGGAATTCGTCACATTCTTTCTGCTTGTTGGCGATGAACTTCTCAAAAGCATGATCGCCTAGCGTCTGCCGCATCAATTCGCTCTTGGCAAAATTCAGCGTCGCGCCATAGAGGTCCGCGGGGAGTTCCTGAATGCCCTCGGCCTTCTTCTCTTCGGCGCTAAGCTTGAAAATATCCTTGTCCTTGGACGGCTCAAGCTTGAGTTTCTCCTCCACCCCCTTCAATCCGGCTGCCAACATCACTGAGAAAGCCAGATAAGGATTACAAGCCGGATCCGGGAACCTGAGCTCGATACGAGTCGCTTTTTCGTTGCCAGGCTTATAGATGGGTACACGAACCAAGGCCGAGCGGTTTTTCTGACCCCAGGCAATATAGCATGGCGCCTCATAACCCGGCACCAGGCGGCGATATGAATTGATCCACTGGTTTGTCACCGCAGTCATTTCCTTAACATGCCTGAGCGTTCCCGCAATAAACGACTTCGCGATAGCCGACAGATGATTTTCTCCCTTGGGATCATAAAAAGCGTTCTTACTGCCTTTGAAGAGTGACTGATGCACATGCATACCACTACCATTAACGCCAGCGATCGGCTTGGGCATAAAGGTAGCGTAAACACCGTTCTGATGCGCCACCTGCTTGACAACCGTCTTATAGGTCATCACGTTGTCCGCCATGGTCAGGGCATCGCAGTAACGTAGATCAATCTCATGCTGGGATGGCGCGACTTCGTGATGCGAGTACTCCACCTGCACTCCCATCTTCTCCAGGGTCAGGATAGTATCTCGCCGAAGATCGTGGGCCTCGTCAAGCGGCAGGATATCGAAATAGCCGCCCTTGTCTATGATCTCAGTACCTTCGTCATTTTTAAAATAGAAATACTCAAGTTCCGGACCAACATAATAATCAAAACCTAACTTTTTGGCCTTGGCCAAGTTCCGCTTAAGAATATTGCGCGTATCGCCCGCAAACGGTTTCCCATCAGGGGTAACGATGTCGCAGAACATCCGCGCCACGCCATCCTCCGCGGGACGCCATGGCAACAGCTGAAAAGTGCTGGGATCCGGCATCACCACCAGGTCACTTTCAAATATACGACAGAAGCCTTCTATCGAGGAACCGTCAAACCCCATCCCCTCCTTGAGCGCTGATTCCACCTCGTTATCAGTGATAGCCATACTCTTTAGATTACCGAGAATATCCACAAACCATATCTTGATAAACTTCACCTTTTTCGTCTTGATCACCTTAAGAACATCCTGTGCTGTCATCTTTGGCATCCTATTCTCCTTTTGTTCGTTTCAGTACCCTTGTTGATTACCAAGAACTGCCCGGCATAAATATCGGGGGCTTTTCCCGCTTGTGATTTGATCTCGTCATCAAATCCATTATCCTATCAACTTCACGCTTCTCCAGGCCCTTTCGTCGGCCACTAGTCAGACTGCTCAAATACTCGTCGATCTTATCATAGCTCACGCCCATCTCGCGTTCATCTGTCTGGCCCTCCCACAACCCGCCGGTTGGCGGTCGATCGATTATCTCCTGCGGCACATCCAGCTCCACCGACAACTCACGCACCTCGCCCTTTAATAGGCCGCCCAACGGCATCAGATCCACCCCGTTATCACCATACTTAGTGAAATAGCCAAGCATCACCTCGCTCTTATTTGAGGTGCCGCAGACCAAATAATTCATCAGGTTAGCGTGGTAATAGAGCGTAACCATTCTCATACGAGCCTTCACGTTCGCGGCCGCCAATTTGCGGCAATTCGCGTCAGCCGTCGCACTACCCAGCAAATCCAACAACTGATCGAAGATCGGGCACAAGGCTATCTTGCTAGTCTTGAGTTTTAACTTCTCGGCTACCTTTAGCGCCAGCACCTCATCCTTTTCGACACTATGGCAGGGCATGATCAAACCCAAGCTGTTCTCTGGAAAAGCATGCTTGGCCAAAACCGCGGTCAACGCGGAATCAATCCCGCCACTCAAGCCAAGAACCAGTCCCTTGGCTCCCGCCGATTCGACCTGCTGCCGCAACCACCCCTCGATCTGCGACGCCAGCTTTGTCATATTTTTATTCCCTCCATAAACCGTCCCCGTATTTTCCAAAATTATACCACATCGTTATAGGTATTCACTGGTAATTTAGGCCGTATTTCTCACGTCTCGCCTACCACAAAACATAAAATAAAAAGCAGGCGGACTATCTCCATCAATGGACGATAGAACACCTGCGTTCTAAAACGATCCCCGGCCTCACCTCGCGCCGAATCTCGCTAACTTATCACTAAAAAACAAAAAGCCTCTAAGCGCCCATTCGCCTAAAGACATCTTTGTCTCCCCACGACAATCACTGTCGCTTCCCGTACTCTATCATCCGTCTTATTTCGTGTCAAGCTTTTTTAGCAAGGGTTTTTTAGCAAGGGGCGAGCCATTCGACCCGCCCCTCACTATACGCATTACACTACCCCATGACCAAACACGGCCGCCGCTGTCTGTCGACAAACAGGCACGTGCTATGGCGAGATGGCCTCCGCTACACAACTCCCTGAGCAAGCATAGCGTCGGCCACCTTGAGGAAGCCGGCGACGTTAGCGCCTCTGACATAGTCTATATATTTCTTGTCCACACGGCCGTGCTCATCGCACGCCTCATGAATACGTTTCATAATACCCTTCAAATGGCCGTCCACCTCCTCGCGCCGCCAAGTAAGATGCTGAGCGTTTTGGGCCATTTCCAAGCCGGATACCGCTACGCCACCGGCATTGGCCGCTTTGCCCAGACCATAACATATTCTGGCCTGCTGGAATACCGTGACGCCCCCCGGCACCGTAGGCATGTTGGCTCCCTCGGAAACGCAGATACAGCCGTTCTTGACCAACGTCTTCGCGTCGACGACCGAGATCTCGTTTTGCGTAGCACTGGGGAAGGCGACATCGCACTTGACATTCCAGGGACGCTTGCCGGCCAGGTACTTGGCACCCTTGAATTTTTTAGCGTACTCACTGATGCGGCCGCGCTTCTCGTTCTTAAGTTTCATAACCCAGGCCAGCTTACCCTCATCGATACCCGCCTCATCAATGATGGCACCGCCGGAATCGGAAAGGGTAACGCACTTGCCACCCAACTGATTGACCTTCTCCACGGTATACTGGGCCACATTGCCGGAACCGGACACCGCGCACACCTTACCCTCAATGGAATCGCCACAGACGTTGAGCATCTCCTCGGCGAAGTAAACGGCGCCATAGCCGGTGGCTTCCGGCCGAATATGCGAACCGCCCCAGTTAAAGGCCTTGCCGGTAAGCGCGCCGCTAAATTCGTTCTTCAGCTTCTTGTATTGTCCGAAGAGGAAGCCTATCTCACGGCCGCCTACGCCGATATCTCCGGCGGGAATGTCGGTATTCGGACCAATGTGGCGATATAATTCACTCATAAAGGCCTGGCAAAAACGCATCACCTCACTGTCGCTCTTGCCTTTGGGATTAAAGTCACTGCCGCCCTTGCCGCCACCCATCGGCAAGGTGGTCAAGGCGTTCTTGAAGACCTGCTCAAAAGCCAGGAACTTCAACACGCCCAGCATAACGCTGGAATGAAAGCGCAAACCGCCCTTGTAAGGGCCAATAGCGCTCGACATTTCGACACGGAATCCCCGGTTGACCCGGTATTCGCCCTTGTCATTCATCCAGGGCACGCGGAATAGGATCACCCGCTCCGGCTCCACCATCCGCTCAAGGATCTGGGCCTCCCGATATATCGGACTCCTGTTCAACGTCGGCACCACGCTTTCCACTACCTCCTGCACCGCCTGGTGAAACTCCGGTTCCGCCGGCGTCTTCTCGATCAAATATTTCATAAAATCATCTACATAACTCATTGCTTCTCTCCTTTTCTCACACAGCGCCGTTGCTGAATTAACTGATAAATATCATTTACTTTGCCCAGCGTCATTGCCGCGCCCTGCTCATTCAGACCTACCAGTAAAGGCCTCCCTCCAGCGTCAACATCTCCGGCAGACTCCTTCCCCATTGAAGACACCTGCCTTGCACAAACCAACACCCACCCAACAAAAAAACACCCCGAGGACAAACAACTATCCTCTACAAGGGTGCACTGATACGCTCAGAAACAAAAAAAGTCCGCCCAATGAGAACACTCCCCTCATCGCGGACTACACCGTCCATCAACAAAAATAGCCTCACGGCTGCCTAGCCATAAGACTACATTGTCAACAGCACACCCTTGTGCAATACTTCGGGGATTATATCCGTAACAAGACCCGGTGTCAAGGTTTTTCTGTCGCACGGGTTACACGTTGTGCGCACAGCGTTGTTTTTCGTCAAACATCTAAACGTCCAACGTCACACATCGTTTGGCGTTCGACGTTTGACCTTTGACAACCTGCCCTGAGCGAATAGAATGAGTCGAAGGGTTCGACGCATTTCCCCCTGTGTCCCGTGTCCAGTGTTCCGTGTACTATTTCACACTCCGCAACCTTTGACCCGTGACCCATGACGCGTGACGTACCGCTTTGACACGGAACGCAAAACTATGATATACTCCGCCTTAAATCATTATAGCTATTATGAAAAAGAATCTCACTCGTAAGAAAACACATACAAAACCTAATCCCTGCCTAAAATGCCCGGCGCTGTGTTGCCATGACCTGGCCACGCCTTTCGACCGACCGCGTGATCAGGAAGATATAGACGATGTGATGTGGCAACTGCACTACGACAGCGTGAGCATCGCCATCCGCAATCAGCGCTGGTACCAGGTAGTCAAGGGCCGCTGCATCTACCTGGATAAGAAAAACATGTGTACCATATACGAGCGCCGCTCAGAAAAATGCCGCCAGCATAACCCGCCGGATTGCGAAAAATATTACCCCTGGTATGACCTCATATTTCATACACCGGAAGAGTTAGGGGAACACCTCGCGCGGGAAAAAGAAAAGCGGAACAAGCGCCGGCGTAAAGCGTGACCAGCGGGGCTCGTCTATCGTCGATAGTCTATCGGTTGCTATCACTGTCCAGCGATTAACGCCCGCCCTTGTGGTATGCCTGCAATGACTTGACCCGTATCGTCTTATTTTTCTTCAATGCCACTATAGCCTCCACCGAGGCCACGGCTCCGGCGATGGTGGTGATCAGCGGCACATTGTAAAGAATAACCTGTGATCTGATCTTCCGCTCGTCTTCCCGTGGCAGCTTTCCCGAGGGAGTATTGATCATCAGGCTCACCTGGTTGTTCTTGATCATATCTATGATATTAGGTCGGCCCTGTGAAATACGGGGCAAGGTCTTGACCTTAATATCGTTACGCTTCAAAACGGCCGCGGTACCGGCAGTGGCCAGCAGCTTGAACCCCAACTTATCAAGCCGCTTCGCTACCGGAACGATCTTTACCTTATCAACGTCTTTCACACTCACAAAAACGTTCCCCTTGACGGGCAGCATCTGTCCGGCGGCTATCTGGCTCTTGGCAAAGGCCGCGCCAAAATTATCGTCTATGCCCATCACTTCACCGGTGGACTTCATCTCCGGTCCCAAAGCCGGATCAGCGCCCGGAAAGCGCCCGAACGGGAAGACGGATTCTTTGACCGCAACGCACTTGATCTCCCGCTCTTTTACAAAACCCAACTGCTTTAATGTCTTCCCCAGCATGATCTGAGCGGCAAGCTTGGCCAGCGGTGTGCCGATGGCCTTACTAACAAAAGGAACGGTACGGCTGGCGCGGGGGTTGACCTCGATAACGTAAACCTTGCCATCTTTAACCGCGTACTGAACATTGAGCAGTCCCTTCACCTTCAGCTCCCTGGCCATCGCGTAGGTATTCTGCTTAATAACCTCTAGTATTCCTTTATCCAGGGTATGCGGCGGCAGAACCATAGCGCTGTCACCGGAATGTATCCCCGCCTGCTCGATATGCTCGAATATGCCGCCGACCACGCATTGTTTTCCGTCCGAGATCGCGTCTACATCGACCTCGATAGCATCCTCAATGAACTTGTCGATCAACACCGGACGTTTGGCCGAAGCCTCAACCGCTTTATCCATGTAGCTTACCAACTCAGCGTCGTCATAGACGATCTCCATCGCTCTGCCGCCCAGAACGTATGACGGTCTTACCAGCACGGGGTAACCTATCCTATTGGCTATGCGTTTTGCCTCAGAAGCGGAAACCGCGGTACCGTTGGTGGGCTGGGTCAGCCTCAGCTTCTTAAGCATCTGCTGGAATCTTTTCCGGTCTTCCGCGCGGTCGATGGAGTCGGGCGTGGTCCCCAGTATCTTCAAGCCGGCCTTATGCAGAGCCGCGGAAATATTCAATGGAGTCTGTCCGCCGAACTGCACTATCGCCCCAATCGGCTTCTCTACATCGACGATGTTCAACACATCTTCCACAGTCAACGGCTCGAAATACAACTTGTCCGAAGTATCATAATCGGTGGAGACGGTCTCGGGGTTACAGTTGACCATGATGCTCTCGATCCCGGCCTCCTTTAACGCGTACGAGGCATGGCAGCAACAATAGTCAAACTCTATCCCCTGACCGATACGGTTGGGGCCACCACCCAGGATCAGAACCTTTTTCTTCTTGGAGGGAATACTCTCGTTTTTAGTCTCATAGGTAGAGTAGTAGTACGGCCTGGCGGCGGTAAATTCACCGCCACAGGTATCGACCAGCTTATAGACGGCCTTGATCCCATGCCGTTTGCGATAGACCCTGACCTTTTCTTCCGTGGAGCCCAACAAGTAGGCCAACTGTACGTCCGAGAAACCGTTCGCCTTCGCCTGCCTGAGCAGCGCGGGGGGAACATTGATGGCCTTGCTCTTGCCCTTCGCTTTGTGGCGGGAGATCTTACCCTCCCATTCCTCCAGCTGCGCCATCTTATCCAAGAACCAGCGGTCTACCTTGGTAAGCTCGTAAATTTCGTTAATGGAGAGCCCGGCTTTCAGAGCATATCTAATATAGAAGAACCGATCCTCATTCGGTACTATCAGCTTCTCCTTTATCCGCTCCATAAGCTCCGGGGTGGGCTTTTTCAATTCCCTGTCACTGATCTCATCCCGGCCATCAGCACCCAACCCGAAACGTTTGATCTCGATGGAACGAATTCCCTTCTGCATGGCCTCGTTGAAATTACGGCCAATAGACATCGCCTCGCCGACCGCTTTCATCGAGGTGTTGAGAACCTGCGACGCCCGCGGGAACTTCTCAAAAGTGAAGCGGCAGATCTTGAAAACGCAGTAGTCCACTGTCGGCTCAAAGAAAGACTTGGTGACCCCCGTCACCTGGTTCATCACTTCGGGCAGGGTCAAACCGACCGCCAACTTGGTAGCCACACGGGCAATCGGAAAACCCGTAGCTTTACTGGCCAGAGCCGAGCTGCGAGAAAGCCGCGGGTTCACCTCGATAATAACGATATGTCCGTTCTCCGGGTTTTGCGCGTACTGGATATTCACCCCGCCACCGGTCACGTCTATCTTTCTGATGATCTTCTTTGACAGGTTAACAAAATCAACGTATTCCGGAGCGCTTAGTGTCTGGGACGGTGCGACAACGATACTGTCCCCGGTATGCACCCCCATTGCGTCGAGATTTTCCATCGAGGTGATCATGATCACGTTATCAGCGCAGTCACGCATCACCTCAAACTCTATCTCCTTCCAACCCAGGACAGACTGCTCCACAAGTATCTGTCCTACCGGACTTATTTCCAGCCCCGAGGCCAATGCCGCTCGCAGTTCTTCCCGATTGTAAGCGATGGCGCCGCCGCTGCCACCCATGGTATAGGCGGGACGCAGGATCAAGGGGAACCCTATTTTTAGCCCGATCTGCATCCCCTGCTCTATGCTGGTAGCGATACCACTCTTGGGCATATCTACCCCTATTTCCTGCATCGCCTGCTTAAAAAGGTCGCGGTCCTCGGCGCGGGAAATAGCATCGACGTCGCAGCCGATGGACTCAACCCCGTATTTCTTTAGTATCCCCTGCTTCATCAGGAAGAAGGCCAGGTTCAGCCCCGTCTGTCCGCCCAGTGTAGGCAGGATAGCGTCGGGACGCTCTTTCTTGATGATCTCGGTAACCACCTCTATGGTCAACGGCTCTATATAGGTCGTATCAGCCAGGCCAGGATCGGTCATGATCGTGGCCGGATTGCTATTCACCAGAACCGTGTTGTACCCCTCCTCGCGCAAGGCCTTGCAGGCCTGGGAGCCGGAATAGTCAAATTCACAAGCCTGACCTATAACGATCGGACCCGAACCGATCATCAGCACTTTCTTTATATCTGTTCTCTTGGGCATCGTTCTGTTCCTTTTTCGTTTACCTTTAAGTTCGCGGAAGCCACGGAATCATCGCGGAGACCGCGGAAGCTCACCCCCCCCCTTGACGCGAGAGGCAATAATTGTGTTCCCTTCGTGCCTTGAACCCGTTACTTGGTGTCTTGGTGACTTGGTGGTTTCAAGCCGTTAACGTCGTGTCGTCGTGGTGAAATAACGACCCCGGCGATTACTTCCGGCCCCCAGCCCCCGACCCCT
>JAUXIB010000238.1 GCA_030621225.1 candidate division FCPU426 bacterium | reverse complement strand
CTCAAATCAGATGTTGGTCCAACAACAAGCTGATCGACATCCTTCGAGTCAAGATTTCCGACCTGAAAGGAGTTCACTTTTGAATTGAAAATGGTTCACTTTTGAAAAGTTCCTAACATAGTTAATTTTTTCACATCTCGCGGCTCAAGGCTCCCGCCTTCGTCACGGCTACGGCGCGACAAGCGATACTCGGGACTAGTCCCGTACAGCGCCTTGCGTCTTGCGTATAGCATCATTCCCGTCAAATGTCACGCGTCCAATGTCTAACGTCGCCTATGACGTCTTGCCGTTTGACGTTCGACGCATTTCCCCCTGTATCCCGTATCGCTTTTTTTGTTCATTGTTCATGGGATGTAGTATGTTGTGTGCTGTTTACCACCTACTACATACACCGAACCAGGAACTGCCTGACGCTTATTCCTTCTCCCTCAACCGCAAACCAAGTTCCTGCCACTGCGCGTCTGGCACTTCGCTGGGCGCGCCGGTCATCAGGTCCTGGCCGCTGCCGGTCTTGGCGAAAGCGTTGACGTCGCGGATGTTTTCGGTCTTACGCAGGATCATACAAAGACGGTCAATGCCCGGGGCAAAGCCGCCGTGCGGCGGCGCGCCCATCCCCAGCGCCTCCAGCAAGAAGCCAAAACGCTCCTCGTACTGCTCTCTGGTATAGCCGAGCAACTCGAAGATCTTCTCCTGTATCTCCCGCTGGTGTATTCGGATGCTGCCTGATGATATCTCCACCCCGTTGATCACCAAATCATAAGCCCGGGATTTCGCCTGCAAAGGCTGTTTATCCAAAAGCCCCAAATCCTCATCGTGCGGCGCGGTAAACGGATGATGAGCGGACGCGAGCTCTCCCGGCTTATCACCGGGCAAAAACAACGGAAAGTCCAGTACCCAAAGAAAAGCCTGCTTCTCATTGTCCCGCAAACCCTGTTTTTTACCCAGCTCCAGTCGCAACGAGCCCAACAATTTACGTGCCGTGTCCAGCTCATCAGCCACGAAGAGCAATAAATCGCCCACTTTGGCCCCGCTGGCCTCTACTACCTTAGCCAAACGTTCCTCTCCCAGGAATTTAACCACCGAAGACTCAAAACCCTTATCGGTATACTTGACCCAAGCCAAGCCGCCGCCGCCGGCCTTGATCACGAAATTGATCAGCTCATCTATCTGCGAGCGGGAATAGCCGGCGCAACCAGTGGCCGCCAAACCAAGCACCACCCCCGATTCCTTGGCCAGGACGTCCTTGAAGACCTTGAACTCGCAGTCTTTAAAGGTCTCGGAAAGATCATGCATCTTCATATCAAATCGGAGGTCCGGCTTGTCCGAGCCGTAACCAGCCAGCGCGTCTTCGTAAGACATACGCGGGAACGGAGTCTCTATCTCCACTCCTACGGCTTTCTTGAAGACCGCCTTGAGCATCCCCTCTACCACCGCGAAGATCTGCTCCTCGCCAACATAGGACATCTCCATGTCCAACTGGGTGAATTCCACCGAGCGGTCGGCTCTGGGGTCCTCATCACGGAAACAACGAGCTATCTGAAAGTACTTCTCAGTGCCGGCGATCATCAGCAACTGCTTCAAAAGCTGCGGCGACTGCGGCAAAGCATACACCTTACCGGGGTAAACACGGCTAGGCACCAGGAAATCACGCGCTCCCTCCGGCGTACTCTTAAACAGTATCGGTGTTTCCACCTCCACAAAACCCTCGCCACTCATGTATTCCCTGATCGCCATGGTAACATCGTGGCGCATTTTCATCATCTGCTGCATCTCAGGCCTTCTCAAATCAATATACCTGTGCTGCAGACGAAAATCTTCGGAAACATCTATGCCGTCCTCAATGGCAAAAGGCGGCGGTGCTGATACGTTGAGTACGCGCAGCTCATCCACCAGCACCTCGATCTCACCCGTAGGTATCTTCGGATTCACCAACTCCGCGGCGCGGCTGCGTGGTTTTCCCTTTACCGCCAACACCCATTCCGGGCGCAACTTTTCAGCCCACACATGACAATCCTGCTCGTGACTGGGGTCAAAAACGAGTTGTACCAGCCCGCTCTTATCACGCAGGTCGATAAAGATCAAGCCACCGTGATCACGCACCGAGTGTACCCAACCCATAAGGATCAGTTCTTTATCCACATGATCGGTCCTTACTTCCCCGCAGTATATTGTCCGCCGCCAGTCGCCTAGTTGACCTAGTTCAATTTTATCTGACATCGTGTGCCTTTCGTAATGGGTTAACCCGTATTTTCACCACAGCGACATCCGCCGCCAAAAACGGTTTTTGAATCCGCTGAGTCCTCACTCAGACAGTCAGACATTATACCCTGTCGTCAGATGATTTCAAGTGTAAAGCTATAGTCTCCCCAGGAGCGAAGACTGGAGCGCACCGCACGAAGGAGGAAGACGCGGTCCCTTCGTTGAAGGTTTTTGGGGTTTTTATGTGGTTTTTTTGGGGGTCATGTTCAAGATAGCAAATATAAAAAATATAAACATCGCGGTCAATGATATTAGTTTCACGGATAGCTTTCAGTAGATTTTTGGGAAATTCAATCGGTTACTTCATGAAACACGAGATTTGGACAGACCTGCCCATTGTCGGTAGGTGGTTATCTTCTTATTTTTCTACAACGACTAGCTTACCAGTTGCGCAATCGCCAGGGAGCAGGCTCTATCCTCCAACAACTTCTCCCCCGCGTACTTCAACTGACTTATCCTGGAAGACGTAAGCTTCAGTCTCTTGCCTATCTCTACTCCTGACATCTTGAATGTACGCTGCGCGATACTCGATATTAGGGCTTTGGCTTTCTTTGTCCCCTTCTGCTTTCTCCAATCCAGCACTTTTCTTACATCCACTTCGCAGTATCGGCATATCCTTCCTACTAACTCCTCTAAACTCAGTCTTTTCTCCTGCGCTCCTTTTTCCTCCAACTTCTCCCATATCTCTCCCACAAAATCTCCTGAACCAAGGATCCTGCTATCGTATTTGTCCTTTATCCCGTCTCTTCTTGCCTCTAATGCACGTCCTATTCCTCCCATGCTTCTGATAAGACCACCGCCCTCCAGGTCCTCCTTCTCGCCCTTCATTCCATCCAGCATATATTGCAGATAATCTCTTTTGCCACTGAACCTTTCCATTATCTCGTTTACATCATGGAACGGTTGCCTTTTCCTGCTTAGCATCCCGATGTGACCGCTCCACTTGTATTTATTCAATTCGGATAGGTTCTTGACCATCCCTGCTCTGTAAGGGTTCAGGTGGATGTACCGTATCAGCGTAAGAAGATATCCTTCCTCCTCAA
>JAUXIB010000007.1 GCA_030621225.1 candidate division FCPU426 bacterium | reverse complement strand
GTATGCCCTTTTCGCCTCCTCTATTCACCCCTATCGAATCAGCGCCTGCCCTGAACCGTGCCCTCCATTGGCTCTGGGCTTAATATTGACTTTAACACCTCAAGTGTGACCCCCATGCCCCGGCCCACAAAGGTCTCAGGGCTTTACCAGCTACGACCTGTCCCCCATCCCAACTACAACCCACTCAGGAAGAACCGCCAGCGTTCTTCCAAATCCCGGCGAGGGCCAATGACCACGATCTCGCCGGTACTATCTGCCGCAAGCTCCATTTTGAAATCCATCTCAATAGTAAAAGCGCTCAGCAGTTCACGCTCGCCGAAGTCAAACAGGGAATCCAGCGGCGCGTCCGCTGAGACCAGTCGCGCCAACACTACAAAGACGCTTATCTGTGGCCTGCGATGATGCTCCTGGTACCAGTTCGGTCCGGGCCGAGGGAAGGCAACGGCTACTATCTCGCCACCAGCCATGCTCTTGGCAAGCTGTTCGCGCAAACTTGCCGAAATCGTCAAGCGCTCGAAAATCTCCGCAGCAAACTCAGCATGCAAGCGGGTGCGCAAGATGGGCGCCTTGACCATCACCAGGCGAACGCTATCAGCTACGCTCGGCGTCTTGGCTTCCCTGTCCCGCAGGGGCGAACCACCGCGACGCTCGGCCAGTTGCTTTAGCCAGAAGTCCCACCTGTCCTCGCCCGGGAACCCCGGCCCAGGCGTGACCAGTTTCCCATCAACGATGTCCTCGCTTGTGCTACGGCCCAGGTCTATCGGCGCAAAGCAAGCCTTACGGATCTGCCGCTTAGACTTGTCCACCAGGGCGTCAGCCACCGACGCGCCAGGTAACAAGGTGCAGCGCAGAATGACCAGCTTTATCCGGTCGGACCCTGCCGGGTCCGGCGGCGGGCCACGGCGCCCCTGCTCCGGCCCCGGTTGCCCGGATCCAGCCGAGGAAATACAAAAGATAATAGCGGTATCTCCCTCCGGCTCAGCCAGAAAAGACAGGAATCCCTTTAGCTCAGTCGAAGACGGCAGCCGCGTTAATATTCGTTCGGCAAAGCCCGGCGCGGTGGCGCTGCGCCACGGTCCACGTATCACGGCCGTCCTACCGGCTTGCGCGAAGCTTATCCCTCCGGCCGTTCCCGAGGCAACGGCTATCTCCCCTTCCCGGTCCGTTACCGCCGACGAAAGCTCCAGTTCCTCGCTTAGGTAGGGCACCGTCATCACAGCGCCTTTCCACGCCATTATCAGCCACATCGTACCGAAACAAACTAGGCCCGCCAACAACAAGGACAGCGAGACGCGCAACGGCGCCGGCAACTTGCCGCCTGGCATTCGCTTTGCCAGGGACCGTAGCGCCCTGTCGCCCGGGAAAATAAACGAGGTGCGCTGACGATAACTTTCGTATTCCTTGCCGAAGAGCCGCCGGCAATTCGCTTCCTCGTTTTTGGCGAGATAGTAATACAGGAACATCATCAGGAAGAAGGCGATAAAGGTGATCGCCCGGCCCCAGGTGAGCAGGATGCCGACACCAAAGAGCGTCAGCGAAACATACTGGGGATGCCGCACGAAACGGTAAAGACCGCCCACCACCAGCCCCGCCCTGCGCAGCTTGGCCCAGTAGACCTGCGCCGCTCCGGCCAGGAAGAGGGCCAGCCCCAGCAGCACCAAGGCCGGCCCCAGCGGGCCCAGGGTCAGCACGGGAAAAACGAAGTGGGTCAGCCAGGCCGTCTCGGGATTGCGCGCCAGCGTTTGGAGATGAAGCACCGAGCCGTAGAGAAAGCCGGCAAAAGGCAAGAGCATCCAAATGGGCTCGAGGATGACGAAGACACCGACTATCTTCAAGATCGTTTTGCCGAACCGTTTAAGCATACCCATGATTATCCCAGTCGAAATCAAAAATGTCAACCGCCCCGGAAAAATGCAGACTGTGCCGCAAGGGGATAGAATATGAGGGGGCCAGGTCTTCCTACTTCGCTTGAAGAGCTTCGTAGGACAAGTCCTACTTCGTCCGTTAGACTTCGTAGGACAGGTGACCCTACTTCGCACTTCGTGCTACGAAGGGCAGGCATTTGACCCTACTTCGCTTCCTACTTCGCGCTTTACGCTACGTAGGACAAGAAAGCTTCGAAGGACAAGTCGTAGGGCAAGCATTTTTGCCAAGTGTGCCTCGACCCAAAAATTCACAATTCTAGACGCGGTCCCTTCGTCTCAACAGAGGTGCCATAAAAAAGGGGGCCAGGTCTTCCGTCTTCGGCTAGACTACGACGGACAAGTGACCCTACTTCGCTTCCTACTACGCGCAAGGCGCTACGTAGGACAGGCCAGCTTCGTAGGGCAGGCTATTTTTGCCAAGTGCCGCTCACCTCCAAAAGTCACAATTCTAGACGCGGTTCCTTCGTCACTAGCGTGAATGGTTCATGGACCTGATCCCCTCGTCCTAGCCGGGGTGACTCGCTCGCTACGAGCAAAACTATACGCATAATGACAAGTCATTCAACACTGCTTGCGGCTAATTCACGGCAAGCCAGCTCAGACTTGATCGCATATGAGTTCTCGGGATTCACCTTGACACCCCTGGCATACATATCCGCGGCTTCGGCGTGTCTCTTCTGCCGCCAAAGCATGCCTGCGTAATTCATCAGTGCTCGTTCATTATTTGGCTCTTTCTCCAATGCTTCCTCGAAGTGACTTTCAGCCTTCTTGACATTTCCTTCGCGGAAATAGACGTCGGCGAGATCCATCAGAACTTCTGCTGTCCGCTTGTTCCCAAGAGCCTTGAGATAGCAATCTTTCGCCAGATCCAAGTTCGGAGGATCAGTGTAGCGCAATTCGATATTTCCTAGCCAATAGTATGCGTTATACGCCGATCCTTCATCGTATCGCGCCTTCACAAGAATCGACCTAGCTTCGTCCAGATCACCTTGCTCCAGAAGAGCGTAAACGCGGTGGGCAATGTCACCGCTCGCTGCCGAGCCGCGTCCCTCCCTGTTATTGACATAACTAACAATGACGAGGAATATGACGAGTGCCCCCAAGAATCCTATTAGGGAAATCCTTTTCAACGACCGCTTTCCTGACATATTCCGTGCTCCTGTTAAGTGTGAGCTAGTGGGCACATTATGCTCTCTTACCTGACAATAGTCAATATTAGGCTAGAGTGGCGATCTGCTCCAGTTGGGACACCATCAACCGCGCTTCTTCCGTATGAACAAAGGGGTCAGAGCTTCCGTCTTCGTCCGTTAGACTTCGTAGGACAAGTCCGTCTTCGGCTAGACTACGACGGACAAGTGACCCTACTTCGCTTCCTACTACGCGCAAGGCGCTACGTAGGACAGGCCAGCTTCGTAGGGCAGGCATTTGACCCTGTACCATTCCCAAAAGGTCAGGTGCAGGGCAGGCTATTTTTGCCAAGTGCGCCTCGCCCCTAAAACATGCCAATATTATGGCTGATTGAGCGATATTCTAAAAAAATAGCGAGACCAGGAACAGCGGGGGCACTATGCTGTTCTTTTCGCCTAGGCTAGGTCTCGCTGAGTCATCTGAACATACCCTGCTCTGAGGCGGATGCCGGATACAGGAAACCGGATACCCTACTCCGCCCCCCTGTCTTCTGTCGGAAGACGGGAAGGGGGGGCTTCCGCCGTCGTCTTCGGCTATGGCGGACAAGACGAAGGGCAAGCCGGGAACGGCGCTTCACCGTCCGGGCATATCACCCTCGCCTTGATATCATCCCCCCTCACCCCGGCCCTCTCCCTCGGAGGGGAGAGGGTGTTATCCAGGGACGCCCCTACGAAGCGGATGCAAATTAATCGTTAGTATCAAAAAACCAAGTTCACACCGGGTGAGCAAACACCATGCACACCCGGTGTGTAACGGCGCTTCCAGGAAACCGGATACCGGGAACGGCGCTGATCAAGTTAGCCGCAGAAAAACCAAGCACACCCCCGGTGTGTAACGACACAACCATCTAAACAATTTGGTCGCATTATTCATGCCAAAAGTAAGAAAAATGACAAATGTGCTGATATTCGAGGATAGGAAGCTGATACGTGCAGATGCGAAGGCCGACTCGTTTGGCGAAAACCGCTGATTTGGTGTACAAAATCAGTGCAGTGCACAATTATAGGGCACATTCTAGGCGCGGATTACGCGGATTCTAATCGCAGATTACGCGGATTACGGATGCCGGATACACACGTCCGAAACGGAGGAAAGGCTTTAGCCACAGAGGACACAGAGGTCACAGAGAAATTCCTTTTGATAACCCTTCGATGGACTCAGGGCAGGCGGCTAAAGGCAGGGAGACATGGAGGCTACGTAGAGCAAGCAGGATACCGGATACACACATCCGAAACGGAGGAAAGGCGACGGGGAGAAGCGGATCCCGGGAACGGCGCTGGTCACGGAGGAAAGGCTTTATCCACAGATTACACAGATTACACAGATTGTTCTCTTGATGACGACGAGGGAAATTCTTCGCTAACAGGGGAGCATTCTTGGTTTTAATGGTTTGAAGTTGGGGTTGGACACAAAAATTACGCAGATTATTCTTTTGGTAGCCCTTCGGTGGAACTCAGGGCAGGCGGCATGTAGGGGCGTATTGCAATACGCCCCTACAAAGCGGATACAAATTAGTCGTTAGTCACATGACAGTATTGGACACCTGCCTCCGCCATCGCTCTTTGAGCTATGGCGAGACAGGTCCGCAGGTGTGACAACGGGCAAGGGGGGGATGTTCTATTCCAATCTTTTCTTGTTTTTGCTTCGCGCGGCCTCTATTCCCCCAATAACATTCTAACACCGCCCTCCGCCGTCGTCAGAGACTACGGCGAGACAGGCCTGACACTACTATGCCCTGCTACGCAGTGCTTCGTAGGGCAGGCAAAAATGGGGGGGGCAGGAAAACTATTTTGAACAACTTAACTATGGATCTTAGACCTTTTCAGGCATGGTGACAGTCACTCCGTCATGGATGTGAGTCGTCCAACCCTGATGGTTAGTTCTTTCAGCGTTTCATTCCTTTTCTTCCCTAAACCATTCCATTCTTGACAGGCTTGCTTCAGTTGTATTGGGGAAATTCCCCGGGACCGGCCAGGTTACCTCGCCGGTAGCTATCCATTCCAGTGCTCTTACCAGATAGGTTTGAAAGGCAATATCTCTTACACCTTGCGGATCAGTTTCACCGGTCCAAAGATGGCCAAGGGTGGTATTGAAACAGCGGCCTTGTCCGTACTGGATCGTCCAGTTGACCGGATAATATTGCTGTGTGCCGCCCAGTTCATCCCCATCGTAGCCGTAAGTAAGAACCGTGATGTTCTCCGCCGGACCACGTGGGCCATAGTATAGTTCCAGATCGGCTGTTAAGAACCGCGGCGGAAGATCACGATTGATCGGGTGATCTTCATTAAGTAGCTCCAGCACTGCGTTGGCCCGCTCGCCATGGCCTGTTGCCAGTCCTTGCCCTGGCGGCAGTTTAACGATCTCTCGGTTTTTTGAAACACGGACTTCATAGCCTGAATCTAATGGCCGCCAGCCCATGCCCATCATTTTTTCGTATTCAGGCCAATTCCAAAAGCTGTTGTTAGCCGAGTGAAGCACAAAGAGGCCTTGGCCTTGGGATATGAACTGCTCTAAACGTTCTTCAACTTGACGTGGCCAATGGGGGCTATCTTTTCCCGGACCGTTATTGTAATTCATCAACACGCCTTGAACAGAATTCAGAGCAGTGTCCAACTCAGCCAAGCGGGTCGCAGACCATGCCTGAGGTACCGTGAAAACACGGATGCTGAATAGCCCGGTGTGTTGCAGAAATCCCCGCAAAAAGGTCGTCATGCGCTGCCAGTCGTGATTGCTGGCGCCATCGATTATGAGAAGGTGAATCTTTTTTGGTTTAATTTCCACTAGGCCTTTTCCTTTTTCCTACTTCACGCAGTGTCTCAACGTCATCCGGATCTATCGAGCCGTCGGGCAAGGGCCCGGTGTTTAACAACAGGTTGGCCTTTAGTTCGCGCATCTGTTCGAACATGGCCATTACATCATCCACCCCCCTATGTTTGCCTTGCGCTTTCTCCCAGTATCCCCAGCCGCCCAGGTGGTGGCAGATCTCTATGGGACGATCATTGGCTTCCGGGGGATTCTCTTTTAACCAGCTCAGTTCAGGGGCACGGAAGTCCTCCTCGCCGATTCCCCATTTATAGGATATCAGCGTCTGAGGCTGGAGTTTTCTGATCAGCTTATAGCTCTCGGAAAGCCGCCACTTTGAAATATCACCGCTGGCCGGCGTAAACCAGCCGTCCAACCAGATGCCGGCTACTGGGCCGTACTGAGTCAGCAATTCCTTTAATTGCTCGTGCATAAATTCCAGGTAGATATTAAGATCATGTTCCTCGCCATATTTATAGGACGGTTCCGGCGGATCGTATTCCGGCCTGGCCTGCCGCCACTGATCATTGTTGGGTGCATGGGGGTGTTTCCACTCGCGGCCGTGCGAGTAATAGAGGAACAACCCCAACCCTTTGGCATCGCAAGCCTGAGCCAGTTCAGCGACCAGGTCGCGCTTGGCAGGGGAGTTCACACTGGAAAAGTCGGTGGTCTTGGTCTCGAACAGGCAAAAGCCGTCATGATGCTTGGTGGTTATGTTGACATATTTCATCCCTGCTGCCAGTGCCAGGTCGGTGATGAAATCAGCGTCGAATTTTTCAGCAGTAAAATCGTCTTTCAGCTTTGCGTATTCAGTCACCGGGATCTTCTCAGCGTGCTGGACCCATTCCCCTCGGCCCAGCAAAGAATAGAGCCCGTAGTGCATGAACAAGCCGAAACGCGCTTCTTTAAACCATTCTATTGCAGCACCTCTCGGGGCTTGGGCGTATTTTGTCTCGTATTCTTTCAAGTATGCTGGGATTGGATTATGCATATCTTTCACTCCCTTATGTTTATTTACTGTAGCCTTGCCAAAAAGCAGCTTCTTTGGGACGGGAGTCATCAAGCTCATCCCGCCAGCGGAGAAGTTCTTTCCTCAGCCGCTTTATATCCTCTGCATATTTTGCGTCAGCAGCAAGGTTATTGATCTCACGCGGGTCGTCCTGCAAGTCAAAGAGCTGCGTGTGGCGCTCCCCTTTTACCACATATTCTATCAGCTTGTAGCGCTGATCCCGCACCCCGCGGTGTAAATTTTCATAAGCGAAATAGAGTGTATCGCGAACGCGGTCGTCCCCTTTGATCGCCGCTAGCAGACTCTTGCCCTCCACCGAATCAGGTATGGACATACCGGTCAACTCACACAACGTAGGAAAGATGTCGATCAGATAGCAGAAGGCGTTGCTTTCTTTTCCGCTGGGGATATTGGGCCCGGCCATGATCAGCGGCACATGCACGCTGTGCTCGTAGACGCTCTGTTTGCCCATCAAGCCGTGCTGCCCCACCGCCAGGCCGTTGTCACCGGCAAAGACAATGATCGTGTCCTCCGCCCGGCCGCTCTCGTCCAGCGCCTCCAGCACCCGCCCCATCTCGGCGTCAAGGTGGGTTATCATCGCGTAATATTCAGCGATGTGTTTGCGGATGGCCGCTTCGGGCCGCGGCGTCTTTTCCAGTTGTTCATCGCGTCCGTACCAGCCAATGTCAAAGGGGTGTTCAAGCATGAAGTTCTCAGGTAGTTTTATCTTCTCGGGGTTATACATGTCGAGGTATTTTTTTGGCATGGTGCGTGGGTCGTGCGGCGCCATAAAGGAGACATACATGAAAAAAGGCTGGTCCTCCTGGTAATTTTGCAGAAAGTCTATTGCGGCGTCACAAAAAAGTTCAGAGGAATGATGCCCAGCTTTGATGTGGTCAACATTTCTGGTTTTAAGTTCGTTTGAACACCCGGCGCTCTTACAATAAGGATTGCCCTTATAACGTCCGCTGGAATCGAAATCGCAGGCCTGCACATTCCAATGATCTCCCATACCGCCAAAAAAAATCTCAGCCCCGTGGGTAAAACTGCGCGCGTAAGCGTTCGGACCATTATGCCACTTGCCGGTGCCAAAGGTAGCATAACCCGCCTGCCGGAAGCTTTCGCCCATAAGCGCATGCCCTGATGGGATATTCTGCCCTTCCTCCTGAATGTGAAACAGTGTCCGCCCGGTGTGCAGCATGGCGCGGCTGGGCATACACACCGCGCAACTGGTGCCGCCCATGATGTAGGCATTGCGGAAACTCACGCCCCGCGCCACCAATTTGTCCATATTCGGGGTGATGATCTCAGGGTTGCCCAGAGCGCTTATGGTGTCAAATCGCTGGTCATCCGTGAAAAAGAATAAAATATTTGGTTGTTTATTTATTTTGCCGCCTCCTGATATATTCACTTCCGGCCCTTTTTGAATTTATAATTTTGCATTTTGAATTATTATTGTTACCTTCCCGGCCACCTCTGTTTAAGACGATCAAACGATTTCCGCCCGTATTCTTTGCCTTCAAAGCTGTCCTTGACATCGATTTCCCAGGACAGATATTGTTCCAGCAGTTCCTTGACTAGTTCAGGTTTTTCACCGGCGATATTATTCTTTTCACCAGGGTCATTAATAATATTATAAAGTTCAACGTTATTCCCCCACTTGTCAGTATATAATTTAAATTCCCGTCCGTTCAGGGCGGTGCGCTCCTTGAAAGCGAAGCCAATGGCTTTATTGCGTTTAAACTTTTCACCTTTTATCAAAGGCAAGATACTTTCTCCGTCAAATTTCTTTTGCTGCCACTTTGCCCCTAGCGCATCCATAATAGTCGGCAGGTAATCAGAGGTCACCACTGGCTCGCTGCTCTGGCAGCCCTTTTTGATCTTGTCCGGCCATACCAGAATACCCGGTACCCGTACGCCTCCTTCATATAAGTCGCGTTTTCTTCCTCTATAAGGACCGGCAGACCCTGTATTTGGGCCAGCCTCACCTTCCGGACCGTTGTCACTGCAAAAGAACAGCATGGTGTTATCCTCAACGTTCAATTCCTTTAAGTGCTTTCTTAAACGTCCCACCTGTTCATCCAAGGCAGTGATGCACCCATAATACCTGGCCTGCTCCGGACTTAAGTTTTTATATGGTTTCAAATACTCATCGCCGGCTACACAAGGGAGGTGCGGTGCGTGAAACCATATCACCGCTAAAAACGGTTGATCATTCCTGGTTGCCCCTTCAATAAAAGGGAGGGCTCGGTCCATGATCACCCGGGAATCATCACCGCGCAGATTGCCAGTGACTTTTTCCCCTTTGGCGTCCCAGTAATGGGTGCCAAAGGCCTGGCTCTCTTGACCCGGCTTTAATGCCGGCCAGCATTGTTCAGCTTGTTTTTCCGTGGTTTTGGGTTTGAGCATCGGGTCCCAGGTCGGCACCCTGGCCTCGGTGGAAAAACAGACGTCAAAACCATGCAACCAGGGCGGGTTGTATTCTCTTTTGTTTCCCGGCCGGCCGCGGTTGGAATCCTTTTCCTTGTGAGTCATGGTCCCCAGGTGCCATTTGCCAAAATGTCCGGTGGTGTATTCCTTCTTTTTCAGGAATTCCATTAAGCTGAACTCTTCCGGGCGCAGAATACCCTGGTTAGCGTGGAACACTCCACTGCGGTAAGGGTTGCGTCCGGTCAGGCAGCTCATTCGTGTGGGTGAGCATACCGGTGCGGCTGAATAAAAACGGTCGAAGCATAGACCGTCTTTGGCCATTTGGTCAAGGTGCGGTGTCTTGGCTACGCGGTTGCCGTTGTAGCTAACATCCCCCCAGCCCAGGTCATCAGTCATACATAAAACCACATTGGGCATGTCTTTCATCTTATCTCCTCGCGACAAGGCCGAATTATTATCAGACATATTCAAGCGTTTCAATTTAGGAAAATACCAGGTGAGTAGATCTTATCCCGCGTACTTGGACCGTTTCGCCGCCTGCTTCAGCTCTTGCACCTGCTTACTACTCAGTGCCTTTTCCCCGCCGAGTACCCTCGCCACCAGCGTGACCCGAGCCGCTTGCTCTACCAGCTCCATACGGTAGTAGGCCTTGTGGATGTCCGCGGCTACCGTCACCGCGCCGTGATTGCCCAGCAACAGCGCGTCGTGTTTCGCTATCGCCTGCCCCACCTGGCGCGTCAGCTCGGGCGAGAGCGGCAAGCGGTAGGGCAGGCAGGGCACGGCGCCCAGGTTCAGTATCAGCTCGGGCCAGCTCGGCTTCTCCAGCCCCTTGCCCGCCAGGGCAAAGCCCGTGGCAAAAGGCGGGTGCTCGTGGAATACAGCTTTCACGTCAGCGCGAGCCCTGTAGATAGCGGCGTGCATCACCGCCTCGGCGGAAGGATCAAAGCGTCCCGACAGCTTCTTCCCCCGCAGATCGCAGCTAACGATATCGCCTACCTGCATGAATCCCTTGGAAACACCACTGCGGGTCACGAGAAAACGATCCCGGCCCAGGCGCACCGAGTAGTTGCCGCTATTGTCGGCGCACCAACCCCGCTGCCAGGCGCGCTTGCCGACTTCTATGATGTCCTGTTTGTGTCCCATATATCTCGTCGCTGGCTTGCCCTACGTAGCTTTAGCGAAGTAGGGTCGCTGGTACTTACTAGCGCTCACCTCGGCGTAGAATCCGGCAAACCCCCGTCTACCGGTATCGTCGCACCCGTGGTGGGTGTCTGCCGCGTAACGAAGAACAAGACCGCGTTAGCCACGTGGCGCGCTGTTACCTTTGCCTTTAGCAGGTTACGCCCGCGATAATACTCCTGTAATCCCTTCATATCCTTGATGCCGCGGCCCTTCATCCTGTCTGGACCTACAGATTGCCACAGCCCCGACTTGTAGTCCCCCGCCCCGAACACCGCGTCGGGCGAAACCATGTTCACGCGCACGCCGCAATCCGCCAGTTCCTGACTGGCGATGCGCGCCAGTTGATGCGCCGCCGCCTTGCTGGCGCTGTAAGCGCCAAACCGCGCGCCCGGCGCGAAGACATTCTTGGTAGAGATGAGAACAATGTCCCCGCCCGTGCCCTGCAGGCGCAAGCGCCTACCTGACTCGGCCAGGGTGAGCAGTGTCCCTTCTATGTTTACTTTCTCCAGCTTGCGAAAATCCTCGAGCGACAGCTCCTCGAGCGAGCAGACATGGGCGATACCCGCGTTGACCACGACGATATCCACGCCGCCCCAGGCGCGGCTCACGGCGTCAAACCCCGCTGCTACCGACGCCTTGGCCGTTACATCGATAGGCACCGCGATGACCCTGTCACCGAAATCGTCACCTAACCCCTTCACCAGCTTGTCCAGCCTGGCCCCCGCCAGGTCACTCGCCGCCAGGTGGCAACCCTGCTCGAGCAATCCCTTGCAGATCCCCGCGCCGATCGCTCCCGCCGCTCCCGTCACCAGCGCCGTCTTATTCAGCAGGGGCGCGGCGCCGCTGTCCCGCGTCACCTCGAAAACGCCGAGGCCCTTGATGCCGACGCTAACGGGCGCGCTTTTCGCCTTTAGCTTCGCGGCAAGGTACTTCCTGTATTTTTCAACACCGCCGCTAGCCGCGCCCGCAAGCTCGAGCGCCGCGCGCACGCCCTTGAGGGGCCGCAGGATCACGCGGCGGAACGGATCATCTTCATCTGCTGATTTCC
Organism: candidate division FCPU426 bacterium; assembly: GCA_030621225.1. Lineage (GTDB taxonomy): Bacteria > Oederibacteriota > JAUXIB01 > JAUXIB01 > JAUXIB01 > JAUXIB01. The sequence goes on along the minus strand of JAUXIB010000007.1, from coordinate 20,482 downwards.
CCGCCAAGATCCCGCGGATGATAGTGAGAAGCTGACTCTTATTTAGCTGCTTTTTCATGGTATTACTGCCTGAATTATCCCCGCCCCTAGTGGGAGGCACTACGTGCACTCCAATATTAATAGAATAAGGCCGGGGATAAAGGGGAGGGGGAAATTCCCAGGCTCCCTTGAAATGGTCCCCAACAACGGGTTACCACCCCCACCTTTATCCTCGGTGCCTTCCCTTCTCTATTTTTAGTGGAGAGAAGGCACGGGGTCTCCCCTAGAGACCGGAGCCCATCAAGGGGGAGGATGATTCTTGCTTGCGTTTTGTAACTGTAACTTAAACTTGCATATGTTAACGATGTCCAGATATTCGTCAACCAGCGACGAGCGACTACTTAACCTGCGCTATCGCATCGAGCATAAATTTCGCGTTCCCCGCCGCGTCCACCCCGTCGAAAACCGCACTGCCGCTCACCATTATCTCCGCGCCCAAGCGCGCCAGCTCAGCAAGATTGTCCTTCTTTATGCCGCCGTCTATACACAGCAGGATATTCCGGCCCGTTTCTTTTGCCATGGCACGCGCCTGTGCCACTCGCTCCGCCGTAGCCGCGTCAGGTGTCTTGGAATCCGGCGTCACCGTGACCAGGGTCACAAGATCCACCTCGCCGAGCAGCGGCGCCAACGCATCCAGGGACGTGCCCGGATTAAGCGCCACACCTCGCGCGATGCCGCGACTGACGTCGTTCGCGTTCTCCGCCGCGCCGATCTTCTTTAACAGCCCAAGTAAATCTCCCTTCGACTCCATGTGCAGGGAGATCACGTCCGCGCCCGCGCCAATGAAATCATCCAGCAGGCGGCCGGGCTCCTCCACCAATAGGTGGACGTCTTTGAGCAGATTAGTGGTGATTCCCTTGACATAGTCAGCGCCAACGGTCTGCTTTGGCCAGAAGACGCCATCCATCACGTCAAAATGCAAGAGCTTCACGCCGTTGTCTTCAAGCAATCGCGCCTCGTCGTTCAGCTTATCTTGGTCAGCCGTCAATATGCCGACGCTTATTGTAGGAGTTGCTTCGCGCAAGAGTTGTGTGATGCTGTTGTCAGCCATCTTTCGCACAGCCCTTTTATCAGGGTTCGAGTATAGGCCGTTTCTCCTTTAGCCGCTACTCCCGATGCCCTGCTTTTTCTTACTCGCCTCGTAGTATTGCAAGGCTTCTTTGGGCTTAACCTTGTTATGCACCACCTTGCGCACCGCCTTGATCATCGCCACCGGGTCTTCTTCCTGAAAGATATTGCGGCCCATATCCACGCCCGACGCACCCTCCTGCACAGCCTTGGCGGCCATCGTCAGCGCGTCAAGCGGCGCCTGCTTCTTGCCGCCCGCCATGACAATAGGCACCGGGCAGGAAGCCGTGATCGTTTCGAAACCATCTTCCACATAATAGGTCTTGACTATATGCGCGCCCAGCTCGGCACAGATGCGGCAGGCGAGGCGGAAGTACTTTGCGTCCCGCACCATCTCCTGGCCCACCGCCGTGACCGCGAGCACGGGGATGCCGTAACGGTTGCCCATATCCACCAGGCGGGTCATGTTGTGTACGGAGCGCGTCTCGAACTTGCCGCCGATAAACACCTGGATCGCCAGCGCCGAGACGTTCATGCGGATCGCATCCTCGATATCAACGGCGAGCTCCTCGTCCGAGAGCTCCTTGAGAATACTTGGACCACCACTTGCCCTGATCACGATGGGCGTATTGCTGGTGGGCGGAATGGTAGTGCGCAGCATGCCGCGCGTGAGCATCAGGGCGTCCGCTTGCGGCACCAGGGGCAGGATATTCACGTCCACGCGCTCCAGGCCCGTGGTCGGTCCCTGGAAGTAGCCGTGATCGATGGCCAGCATCACCGTCTTGCCCGTCTTGGGGTTAAATATGCGGGACAAGCGGTCCTTCATCCCCCAGTCCAGCGAAGCGCTGCCCTTGAGGAAGAAGCCGGGCGTCTTCTGCGGCTTGTCCAGGTGAAAGTTTTTCGCCGATTCTTTTCCCTTGTCAGCTTCAGGCATGATCATCCTCCGTTTTGCTATCGAGTTTAGTCGAAGTTCCATCAAAAGAGAAATTATACCATCTTTTTGCCTACAATACTATGTCAGCCGCCATAGTGCCGTCCCGTGACAAGAAAAAAGGCGCTCGGTACGAGCGCCTTTTCGTCATTTGCGAAAATCAGCCAAGCGGGACAGCTGGGCCTTGCTTAGGCCCCGAGGCTTGAACCCGGCGCTGCGGCAGAGCAGGTAAAGTGCGGCCGACTTATTCAGGCAATCGATAAGGTCGAAAGCGGCGTCGACGTCCTCGCCCACCGCTACACAGCCGTGCTTCTCCCAAAGCGCTATCTCGTGCCGTCTGAAGACCGCCGCGGTATCCCGGGCCATCTCCTGCGAGCCGGGCAAGTGGTAGGGCACCATCCCTACCCCCTGGGGGATGACTATCTTCGCTTCGGGGTGCATCGACCAGAGAAGGCCGTTCAGCTTGTTGCAGTTATTGCCACCGGAGAATTCCGGCATATGGGTCAGGGCGATAAGCTCATTTGGGTGAGTGTGCAGCACGGCAAGCTTGTCGCTCTTCCGCTCGCGCAGCAGCTTGTGAATAGCCAGGTGAGAATTAAATTCACTGGTCGGCGGGAAATCACCGCCGACGCCCTTACCCCATAACACACGGTAGCCGTTTTTCTCCAGACGCACGATGCTGACGTTCTCCGCCGGTTTTAACGCCAGATGACGCATATGCGAGCCGGTAACGCTGACCAACAAGCAGCGCCCCGCCAGGCAAGCCGGCACCACGGCATCTCGGGTGAAGCTGTAGCTCTTGAAACCGGACGAAGCGAGCCTTAACTGCGCGGTGACATCCAGCGAAATATTTCCAGCGTTACGTTCGGCCCAGCCCTTGCTCGTAAGCTGACCGGCCACCAGCATTACATCCTCGATGGTTTTCTCCAGCCGTTTGCCTAGCTTGATCCCTTTGCTCATCATTTTTCCTCAGTTTTATTCATTCTATACCGACACCTTAAACACCCAGGCGTGCTTACAGGGCCGCGCGTCCGGCTTTTGCAGAGCGCCCGGGATCTCGATCACCAGAGATCCATCATCCTGCGACCACTTGAATTCTTTTTTAACCCCCAGCATCTTTATCTTCGCGCCTTTTTTGGCCTTAACTGTTTTAAGCTCCAGCTTCTCCCCCGGCCATTTCAGGCAGGTCACATACAAATAGCGCCGGTCCTTACTGCGGGTAAAGCGAATGTCATCGCCTTCTTTGAAGTCAGTCCAAGCCCTGGTCTTGTAGATACCCTCACCGTTCACCTTGAGCCACTCGCCGATCTCGCGCAACCTACTGATGGCTTGCTTAGGCAACGCCCCCTCGCCGTTCGGACCAAAGCCCAGCAGCAGGTTGCCGCCTTTTGATACGATGTCCACCAGGGTATGGATCATCTTCTTAGCCGGTTTAAATCTATCGTCCGTCCGGTGCCCCCATCCATTCCCCAGCGTCATACAGGTCTCCCAGGGATAAGGCAGAATTCCCTCCGGGATCTTATGCTCCGGAGTCTTATAGTTCTCGTACGGCCCGCCGCAGGCCCGGTTGACAACGATGATCCCCGGCTGCTTTTTCCGCGCCATCTTTACGATGCCCGGCAATCCCATATTCTTATCAACAGCCGGGAGTAGGCCGCCCCCATCCAGCCAGAGGATGTCTACCGAGCCATAGTCGCTCATCAACTCCTCGATCTGGTTCTTGGTGAACTTCCAAAAATTAGCGTATTTCTCCGGATACTTTTTAATATCATAATTCACCGTAGAGTTGGGTCGCGGCTGATCCGGCATCCAGTAATCTTCACAGTGCCAGTCATGCTTGGAAAAATAGGCGCCGACGCCGAAGCCCTGCTTGCGGAACGCTTTAAAGAGTTCCTTCGTTACGTCTGCTTTTGGCTGGTCATAGAACGGACAAGAGGGGTCGGTGATCTTATAGTCCGTCTGCTTGGTGTCATACATACAAAAGCCGTCATGATGCTTGGTGGTAAAAACAAAATACTTCATGCCGGCGGCCTGGGCCGCGTCCACCCATTCCCGTGGATCAAACTGACGCGGATTAAAGGTCTTGTTCAGGTCCCAGTAATCCCGGCTAAACCTTGCCAGATCGCCGCCACGTTCCACCCACTGCGGCGTGTTCTTGCGGCAGTTTAAAAGCCACTCCATTTTTTCATCAACCAGCAGCCACGATTCCACGCAGCCCCACTGGCTGTTTACACCCCAATGGGAAATAAAACCAAACTTAATATCCTGCCACCATTCCAACTTCTTCTGTACCTTGGGGTCTTTATCCACAACATAACCGTCTTTTTCGCTCATCGCAGGAACTCCTCCTATTAAAATGATTAAACATACCATTAAACACTTGGCCTTCATCATACGCCTGCCAATATCGTTAAAAAACAGCAGCTTTTTCATATCCCCTCCTTCTTTCAAAGTTTCATCCTAACCCTCGACGTCCTGTGACCGCTTCAGTTTCGTCCTTTAATGCAGCAAGCTCGGCTTAACGATTATCTTCTCCCTGCTTTCCTCTTCAGCCGCCGTTGCCGGTCGGTCGTCGCCGCGACCCGTTCCATGCCAGCCCTTCAATTTCACCCTTATCTCCACCACGTTATTTTGGACATACGCGGCCTGGGCATCAGTATCCACTTCCAGAAAGATCACCGCGTCCATCGGTATCAGAACGAAATTCCCATAGGTCGAGTTGGCGGGCGTAACCTCCCGCCCGTAATACAGGAGAATCTCTAAATTATCGGTGTTATCATCCAGTGGTATCAGAATATCAGCCGACTCCTTTCCACCCTCCCAATCGAGCCGCCTGATATCATCGAAACGCGCGGTCGTGGTCGTCCCGCCGGCATAACTAACCATAACCGGGAACTTCTTCTCCGTCGCGGCCGCGGGCAGGAACTCGATGCGGCGGAAAGCGCCAACGGTATCGCGAATCTGCGCCCCGTAAACGCTACTTTCGACTCTGAAACGGAAATAACGTGAGATGATCAACCCGCGTGCCTTGGCCGTCAGTTCTATCGGTTGCGGGGTCGCAACTAACGTCGGCACGGCGGTGCTGGTTGGCATCACGGTGCTGGTTGGTGTCACGGTGCGGGTACAGGTATTGGATGGGGTATGCGTTGCAGAAGGAGAGAAGCGAGGAGTTCTGACAACGGACGATGTCGGCGTGTATATCACCATTACGGAGGGGACAACGGCAAATTGCGTAGCGGTAGGCTCCGGGGTGGCAATCATCGGCCGGGGTGTTGCGGTCGGTCGCGGCGTGTCAGTCGGTTCCGGTGTCGGTGTAACTGTCACTATATCGCTAAGCACAAAATGGTGGCGAAAGGAGTAGGCGAGATCTTTTTCGCTTTCAGCGAGATTCGGCAGCACCCATTTCGCCTTACTCAGCGAACCTGTGTCGCCCAGCTTTTTTTTCTTGGAGCTAGGCCGGCATTTGCGCCATTTCCCGTTCTTCTCTTTCTTGCGTTCGTTGTAGTCAATACCCCGCCATCCTTCGGACGGATAATCCATGTTCGCTTCTTTCATCCGGCTGGACCCATGGAACCAAGACCTAGTCTCGTCCGGGTTGCTAAGAACCTCAATGGTTCTGCCGTCATCAACGGGAACAACCAGCCGATAGCGAAACCCGAGATCCCCGCCAACATTATTGACTAAGCTTATCAACACCACGTTATCACCGTTGCGGAAAACATCCGCGGACAGCTCAATTCTCGTTGGCGGCATGGAAGCGTATGACCTTTTATCCTTAAGGTCGGCGACCATGTTCCCGTTAACATATATTTCACCAGTATCGTCAAGTATCACCTCCATCCACGCCCCTCTGATCTCACCCGCGGCAAATCCCGGCGCCAATAAAATACCGGTCCCCGTCAAAACTGCCAAGGCAAAGATGATCCTTAACCAAAAACACCATCGCATCTCAACTCCTGCTCTGCTCGCCATGCTCCCACCCAAAACAAGGATTAAAATAATTCTGCTCCTTCATCTCGATCGCGTCAACCGCTATCTTCCTCCCGGAACCGCTCGTATGCCTTGTCCCAAGCGGCGATTTCCTTCGGCTCGTATATGGCCGGTACAAACGAATCGACCACTACTCCTCTAAGCTCCTTCATCGTGGTTATTGCGCCCCTGGCCTTGGCCTGTAATAATACGTTGCCGATCGAAGTAGCCTCTATTGGCCCGGCCTTTACCGGCCGCTGGATGGCGTTGGCCGCCAGCTGGCAGAGCAGCTTGTTCTTCACGCCGCCGCCCACGATGTTTAAGCCCTTTACCTCACTGCCGGTAAGCTTTTCGATGCTTTCAATAACGCTACGGTATTTAAAGGCCAGGCTTTCCATGATGCAGCGGGCGATGGCGCCCCGTTCATTTTCCAGTTGCTGACCATTTTCAGCGCAATCGGCCAATATCTCCGCTTCCATATCTTCCGGGTTTACAAAACGCGGATCATCCAGATCGAGCCGCGCGGCAAATGGTTTAGCGCCCTCCGCCAGCGCCGTGATCTCGTCAAAGGATATGCCCCATTTCTTCTGGCAGCACTGCAACGGCCACAGGCCGGCCGCAATCTTGAGAAAGCGAATGGTATCCTCTGCCCCGCCCTCATTAGTGAAGTTAGCCTGCAACACATCATCGTTTATCAGCGGCTTATCCAATTCCACGCCGATCAAGGCCCAGGTGCCGGAACTGACATAAGCCCAGCCCGGCTGCAACGGCGTGGCCGCCACCGCGCAAGCGGTATCATGCGAGGCCGAAGCGATCACCTGTGTCTCTTTTGCTATGCCGCACTCCTCGGCTAACTCAGGCCTGAGCTTGCCAATAATCGTACCGGGCGGGATAATATCCGGCAGGATATTCGTGGGTATTCTCAGCTCCTTTAGCAGGTCCTCGGCCCACCTTCCCTCTTGCGAATTATACATCTGGCTGGTGCTGACCAGAGAATACTCCCCTTTCATCTCGCCGCAGAGCAGGTAATTAAAATAGTCAGCGATCAGCAACATCTTGTCCGCGGATCTTAGCTCCTCTGAATCCCTGGCTGAGTAAAGCTGGTACAGGGTATTGATGGCGATATCCTGGTTGCCGGTCTGTGCAAAAACCTTTTCTCGACTTACCACCGAAAACACCTGCTCCGGCACCCCGTCCGTTCTTTTATCGCGATAGTTATAGGGAAGACCAAGGGCACGACCGTCCTTGCCGAGCAGCAGATAATCTACCCCCCAGGAATCTACGCTGATACCATCCAGCTCCGGCCCGTACTTCTCCGCGTAGGCCTTCAGCCCTTGCTTCATCTCTTGGAAAATAGCCTCCGTGTCCCAGCGCAGGCTATCCCCCTGCTCAAGCGGCCCGTTCGAGAAGCGGTGGATCTCCTCCAGCTTAAGCTTACCGTCATCTAGTATGCCCAGTACCGCCCGGCCGCTGGAAGCGCCGAGATCAAAAGCTAAGAACCGTTGCTCGTTGCTTGTTGCTCGTTGCTCGTCATCAGGTTTATTGATCATATTTTTTTCATCACTGAGCCACAGAGGTCACAGAGAACACAGAGGAACGTCTTTTCCTGGATAACACCAACAAAACATTCCGTTTTTTCACCACAACGTCACAACGTTTTTCTTTTCTAACACCAACACCATCTGTTTTTCCACTGCCTTTAGCCGTTATCCAAAAGGAATTTGTGGGCGGAATTCACCCTCCTCTTCGTCGCTCCGCTCCTAGTCTCCTTCCCTCAAGGGAGGAGAAGTATGGTAGTGATTGTTCTTGGCCGTTATCAAAAAAAAGTCGTTAGCGTCGTGTCGTCGTGGTTAAAGCCGTTCCTCTGTGTCCTCTGTGGCTTCCCGCCTTTAGCCGTTATTCCAAAGTCAACTCAACCACCGTATCAAAATCATCCACCAGCGGCCCGGACGGCAGCATAATAAACTGCAGCCCTTTATACTTCTCCGAATACCACGGCGAAGCCTTGGTTATCTCCGAGCCGTCCGAGAGCAAGCGGATCTTAACCAGCTTCTTCTTTAGTCCCTGAAGGACCAGCCCGCCAATGCCGCGATCGTAGATATGGGCATAGAGTTTGTTCCCCTTTTGCGTATAGCGGCCCCATTCCGGTTTGGGCAGCTTGACCGCGGCGCAGCCATAGATGCTCTCGCCGTTCTCGTGCATCCAGTCCCCAACCTCTTCCAGGATCTCCTGTGACTCCATGGGTATTTCTCCCTTGGCCGTAGGCCCGACGTTCATCAGCATGTTGCCATTCTTGCTGACGCACTCCACCAGGCCGCGTACCACCTGTTGGGAGTCTTTCCACTCGTCATCGTTGGCGCAATACCCCCAGTGGTTATTCATCGTCATACAGGCCTCCCAGGGTACCGATTTTCCCTGCTTGTCCACCAGGCCGGCCGGCGGTATTTGCTGTTCGGGGGTGGAAAAATCGCCCAGTTGCTCCTGTTGTGTCGATGGGCCCTCATGCCCGGCCACCAGGCGGTTATCCATAATAATGTGCGGCTGGAGCTCGCGTACCATCTTCACCAACTGCTTGGCGCGCCATTTCTCGCCGCTCATCTTGTCATAGGAGAAGTCAAACCAGATGATGTTTATCTTGCCGTAGTTGGTCAGCAGTTCACGCACTTGACCGTGCAAGTAGTCCTGGTAACGCTCGAATTTGTGCTTCTTCCCTTTGAACTTTATATTCTCGCGCATCGGATGGAAGTTGTCACCATAGTGCGGATAGTCAGGATGGTGCCAGTCAAGCAGCGAATAGTAAAAACCCACCTTCAATCCCTCGGCGCGGAAGGCCTCGACGTATTCCTTAACCAGATCGCGCTTAGCCGGGGTATTGGTGGCCTTATAGTCAGTGAGTTGACTGTCAAAGAGACAGAAGCCGTCATGGTGCTTGGCTGTCATCACCGCGTACTTCATACCCGCGTCCTTAGCGATGCGTGCCCACTCGGCGGGATCATAGTCGACCGGGTTGAATTCATCAAAATACTGCTGGTAGTCCTCCACACTTATCCGCTCCTGACTTCTTACCCACTCGCCGCGCGCCGGGATGGCGTATAATCCCCAGTGGATAAACATGCCGAACCGCGCCTCTTGAAACCATTTTAATCGTTGTTTCTGATCCATTTTTTACCTCTTCATTGAAATTTATAATACTAAGCCACAGAGTTCACAGAGGAACGTCTTTATCCACAGATTTCACAGATTACACCCTACTACGCCAAGGCTACGAAGGGTCCAGTCCTACGAAGCTTTAGCGAAGTAGGACAGATTTTTTCACCAACAACCTACCGTACTTAGTTGAAAATTTATAATTCACCCTCTTCTCTTCACCACAAAGTCACAAAGGACACAGAGGAACGTCTTTTCCTGGATAACACCAATAAAACACTCCGTTTTTTCACCACGACGACACGACGTTTTTGCCTGTCTTTTTACCGTCTTATGTCGTTATCTAAAAAAACGTTACCATCGCCTATCCGCCCAAAAAACAGACTATCGTTGCACCCCAGAGGTGTAACAACAGGGCAGTATCCACCTTCGTTAACGCTCTCCGTGTTATTATCGCAGCTGAAGAGAGCGTTCGCTACGGCGGGACAAGCGTAGTTTCACCTCTGGGGTGGAACGCACGAGCTACGAACTACTAGCTACAAGCAAGTGGCTACTCAGCCCCCTGTGTCCCGTATCCCGTATCCCGTGTACCGTGTACCTTTTCATAATTCATAACTCAAAATTCAGAATTCCTTATCTCCCCGCCCGCATCATCTTCGCCTTGTCCTCCCCCCCGTTCTGTATATATAGAAGAGGAAGCGGCCTATCTACTCCCTCGACTAACGAGGGCCTAGCCGCCCAGGGCGTTGCCGAGAGGACGTTAGTAAGATCCATCCAGTACTGCAAGCGGGCCGGTTTCAAATTCCAGGTCATGTGAAAATGGTTGGCCGGCGCGTACTGCTTGTATTCCCCCATTGTTGCGTATTTAGGCACCACAAAGGTATGCGGCCAAGTCGGCGTGGAAGTATTACATACCGCCTGTTCCAACTTTTTAGCCAGCGATACCGTTTCGGCCTGATCCCAGATCATCGAGAACATGTTGGAGAGCGAACTGAAGGCCAAGCGCCCGGCGATGCCCTGAATGCCGCCCGGCGAGACAAAGTTGACCGAATTCCCCATACCCGGGAAATAGCCCTCGTCGGCCAGCGGAAAAGACACGCCTTGCATAATGTCTTTCACCTTAGCGCCCGGTTTTGCCGCCCAGTCAAAAGAAGCGCTACCGGAATTATCGCCGTCCACCAGACCTTTCTTCTCCCAGATCGTCTTGCCCTTTAGCCCCGGTATCTTCAGCTTCTTGGCCAAAGCGTTTATCTCCCACGGCTCCCAGACCTTGCGGAAATCCATGAACAACGGCGGGTTGCCGCCGCTAAGATAAGTCATAAAGAGCATGGTCAAGAGTCCCTGCACGTCGGCCTCGGTGGCATAAGGCAGAGGCGGCTTGGCACCGTTGTGATCAAAGCTGGAATTAAATAGCGACTCCATCGCGTCGGCCACCGGCAAGGGAATGCCGCGTTTGTCCGACCCCCATTCCAACTGGCTCATGAAGCCGCCGCCCACGGCGTTGAGGTCGGCCATCAGCTCGCGCTTGATCAGATACATGGCCAGGCTTCTATTAAAGCGCTCATCGTCCGCGGCGTTCCTTATCTCTATTCTCTTACCGCACAGGCCGTCTAACCAACCGCGCAAACGCTTCAACTCCTTCTTGTCATAAGCTTCCTTTTGCAGCATATCAGAGAAAAGCTTCATATCCAAGCGTGTGATCTCTATGCCAAATGTATTGCGCGTCTCGATCACGTGCGCCAGCGCCGTCTCCATACCCATGGAATCGTGGCCCAAAATGACAACCCGCCGACCCTTGAGCGCCTGGACGGTAACGGCAGCGTAACACCAGTCGACCAGCGCTTCAGCAGTAGTATCAGTCATCTTGGGATTCTGGCCGGTATCAGGCCAGGTGCCAACGTTGATATGCACCAGGCGGCCGTACTGCGAGATAGCGCCTGCAGCGGCGTGCACAAAAACCACCCCCGGCTTGGGGCCACTATTACCGCAGGTAAGGTTCAATGGCGTGTCCCGCGGGAACTGCTGCAGCAATGAGATCAAACTGAGCTGGGGAAAAGCCCAGGTATCAGGAACACAGACGAGTATGTTTACTCCCGCCTCCTTAAATTGTCCGGCTACGATATCCGCCTGTTTTTCTCCGTCCACTAATAGCGGCGACCACACCACCTGGGGTGAGTTGCCGTCCGGCAGCTTCACACCAGCGGCAACGACGTCGGCTGACATCTGTACGATATTCGTCGCGCGCTGCCGCGAGGCCTTATCTATACGCGGGTCACAGGTGGTAAATACACCGATCACAGGTAAGCCGGGCTTGGCCTTGCCGATATCCGATAATCTTTTCGCTTGCTTGCTCATGCTTATTCCTCCATAAATAAATTAAACTAACAATATTTTTTTGCCACAGAGACCACAGAGGAACGTCTTTTCTTTCAAACACCAGTATCGTGCCGTTGCGGTTCGCCCTACGGGCACTCCAATATTAAATAAAATATGGCCGAAGCTTTTTCACCACGACGTCACGACGTTATTGCCTGTCATTCCCGTGAAAGCGGGAATCCAATTTAACCTGGACACCTGCTTTCGCAGGTGTGACAAAGCAACAACCCCTTACTTTTACCACCTTATGCCGCCTGCCCTGCATGTCCGCCGTAGCCCTTGACGAAAGCGGAAGCAAGCGTCATTTACAAGCCGAAGGGTTATCCAAAATAATCTGTTGATGGAATTCACCCTCCTCTTCGTCGCTCCGCTCCTGGTCTCCGATGCCTTCTTTTTCCACATTCGGTGGAGGGAAGACATGGGGTCGCCTTTGGCGACCGGAGCCCCTCAAGGGAGGAGATATATGGTAATGATTGTTCTTGGCCGTTCCTCTGTGTCCTCTGTGGCTAAATAGCCTTTAGCCGTTATCTAAAGAAAGAGTCGTTAACGTCGTGTCGTCGTGGTTAAAGCCATTCCCCCGTGTTCGGCACATGAGCCGCGTATCACCAGCTCCGTATCAAGCGTGATCTGCTGTTCTACTTTTGCTTTGGATTCTATCTTAGCCAGCAAAATCTCCATGGCCAGGCGGCCCACCTCTTCCTTGGGCTGCCTAACAGTGGAAAGCGGCGTCTTTAACATGGCCGCCTCCGGCAGGTCGGAGAAACCGATCAACGAGATGTCCTGCGGCAGCTTCAAACCCTTGGCTTCAGCGGCCTTAATAGCGCCCATAGCCAACTCATCGTTAAAGGCAAAAACTGCGCTCGGCCGTTTCTTTAAGGCCAGCAACTTGCCCATGGCCTGATAACCGGCTTCTTTGTCCACCCCCGCCTCAACGATCAATTCGCGTTCCGACCGCATGCCATGCTGCTTAAGGGCACGCTTGTAGCCTTTGAGGCGGTTTTCCGCCGTGCTGATACAAAACGGTCCGGCCAAGTGCCCGATGCGCTTGTGTCCCAGCTCGATCAGGTGCGAGGTCGCCTGCTCCGCTCCTAGCCGATCCCGGCAGACCACGTAACTGCAATCCGTCCCTTGCCAATAGCGATCGATAAGCACAAAAGGGACTTTAGACCTTTTAAGCCGCTGATAATTTCCGTTAGCGTCGTTGGAATTAGCGGGGGCAATGATCAGACCGTCCACCCGCATGCCCAAAAGAGTCTCGATCTCCTCGGCTTCTTTGTCCTGCTCCTCCCGTGTATGGCACAGTAAGAAGTGGTATCCTTTTTCGTCCGCCAGCTCCTCGCCGCCGCGTACCACAGCCGGGAAAAACCTGTTCGATATGTCGGGGATCAATAAGCCAATGGTCTGGGTCCTGCCTTTGACCAGGCTGCGGGCTATATGGTTGGGATGGTAATTCAGTTGCTTGACGACCCTGAGGACTCTTTGCCGCGTCTGCTGCTTCACGCTCTTGGGGCTGTTTAGAGCGCGGGATACGGTCATCAGCGAAAGACCGGTCTTCTCTGCGATGTCTTTTAACTTCGCCTTCATTGCCGAATTTAACGCCCAATAAATGTTAACGTTAACATTTATGGATTATAACAACCGCCACTAAGTTGTCAAGGGGAAAAATGCGTGTCGTTCCCTTCGGTTACGAGGTACGTTCCTCACCTCGGAGGTGTAGTAAAATTTGGGGCTCGGGGCTCGTATCTGGTATCTCGTTTAGCACATGGGATACGGAATACCGGAAACAGGATACCGGACAGAAGGGGAAATACATCGAACGCCGTGGTCAATAGACAGCGAGCTACGAAAAGTAGGCGACTCAAGACGCGCGACACGGGACACGAGACTTATCACTGTACCAATTACGCCCCTACTTCATATCATTCAAGCGGCTTTGTATGGCTTGACTCGTCAGTTCTTTGATCGCGTCTGCTGCTAGCCAACGGGCCGCCTTTGAATCCAGCTCCGCTATGCGCTTGGCGCTTATGATCGCCAGCTTATTCAGTTTCAGGTTCCGCTTGCCTATCTGCCGCAAAGACCAGTTGACTGCTTTTTTTACGAAGTTCCTACCGTCCCCCGACTCGGCCTCGATGCGTTTAAAAAACGGCCGGAACTTAGAATCAGGCGCCTGCTTATCATGCCAGGCAAGGCAAGCCATCAGCGCAAATCCCGCCCTCTTTTCAAACTCTTCTTCCCGCCTACTCCACAGGAATACGTATGCCCAGCGCTTTCTCCGGGTTTATGCCGAACCTGGCCATGCCCCTACGCAAACATGCATTGCCTGTAGGGGCGGTTCGCAAACCGCCCCTACGCCGACCTGGGTTACCTGTGCTAACTGTGTCATTCCCGCGAAGGCGGGAATCCATTTTGCTGGCGACTATTTTTACTGTCTTATGCCGTTAACCAAGAAAAATAGCCGCCTGCCCTGAGTCCATCGAAGGGTTATCCAAAGGGATTTGTGGGCAGAATTCACCCTCCTCTTCGTCGCTCCGCTCCTAGTCTCCTTCCCTCAAGGGAGGAGAAGTATGGTAGTGATTGTTCTTGGCCGTTATTAAAAAATCGGGAATATCTTGCGTTTAGCCCCCCGGATGTGTTAAGATTCCATCCATTATGCGGGGGCAGTTTACGACCTATCCGCCGTTGTCGTAATTCTTTATGCACTCAGAACAAAACTAAAGAAAACACTTTTATGACTTCTAAACTACCCTCGGCGATCTTTTTCGACCTGGATGACACCATCGTAGCCTACGACGGCAATGTACGGCCCATTTGGCAAACGCTATCTGACGCCTATGCCGCGAAAACAAAGGCGGTCGACGCCAACGTTCTTTTCCAACAGATAATGGAGATCAGCCGCTGGTACTGGGGCGACATAGAACGGCATAAGACCGGACGGCAGGATATGAAGAAAGCGCGGCGAGAGATCGTACGCACCACTTTCGGCAAACTGGACCTGGACACCACGGACGCCGACTCCCTGGCCGATGAATATTCCAAAAGACGCCGAGAGGAGATCGAACTCTTCCCGCAAGCCAGAGAAACCCTGGAAGAATTTCAAAACGCAAACGTCAGGATGGCCCTGATCTCCAACGGCGAGGCGGCCCTGCAAAGGGAAAAGCTGACCCGTTTTGAACTGGAAAAATACTTCGACCTGATCCTGCTCGAAGGCGAGCTCGGCTTCGGCAAACCGGAACACCGGGTCTTCCGCCTGGCTTTGGACAAAATGAGCCTAAACGCAGCGGACGTCTGGATGGTCGGTGACAGCCTGACTTACGATATCAGCCCCGCCAATGAATTAGGCATCTATACGGTATGGAATGACTGGAAGAAAAAAGGCCTACCTCCTGACTGCGGCGCAAAACCCGACCGCATCGTCAATAGTATCCACGAATTGCTGTAACGCAGATTACGCAGATTCCACGCGGATTACGCTGATATGAATTGCGGTAACGCAGATAAAATGCTCCACCCCAGAGGTGAAACTACACGCCCTCCTGTGTTACACCTATGGGGTTATGATTTTACGCGCACTAATTTTATCAGTGTTACCTCTGCTGGCGAAGAATTACTTTTGCTGTTATCAAAAAAAGCCGTTAACGTCGTGTCGTCGTGGTTAAAGTCGTTTCTCTGTGACCTCTGTGGCATCGAAGGTGTCGTTCGCGTGTTTTTTAGAGAGCCTTTCGTTTCCAACTTCCCTTAAAAAATATCCAGGCCATCAAAAGGGCGTTGGCGTAGTTTCCGACAAGGTTGCCGATCCAGATGCCGGTCTCGCCGATTTCCAGACTCACCCCCAGGTAGTAGGCCAGCGGTATCTGCACCAGATAGAGCGAAAGCCCGGTCATGATCATCGGCAATACCGTCTCGCCGGCCCCCTGCATGGCGCGGGAGAAGACGTGTCCGGTGCTCAGGGCCAGACAGCCCACCGCGGTGTAACGGAAGAATACAGTAGCGGACCTGACGAATTCGGCTTCCGTATTAAAGGCCGCGGCCAATTGCGGCGCGAAGATAAAAACCAGAGTGCCGCTTATCAAGAGGAAGAGAAAATAGTACCAGGTGGCACAGAGCGCGCTGCGTTGCGCACGGGCCGGGTCGCCGGCGCCCAGGTTTTGCCCGACCAGGGTAGCGGCCGCTGCACTGAAGCCAAAGCCGGGAAAGAGAAAGAGGTAAAAGAGGCGCCCGCCCACGCCGTAAGCAGCGATGACCACCGGGCCGAAAAAAGCGACGACCTTCATCAGCACTACCGCCGAGAAGCTCCTCAACAGCATCTGCAGTGAGCCGGGCAAGCCAACGCGCACGATGGCGCGGATTATCGGCCAGTCCAGCCGCAGCGATTCTCGATTTAGCCTAACTTTATGTTTGCCGCGCTGCAGGATCAGCAGCAGCAGCGCGCTGCCGACCAAGCGTGAAATTAGTGTGGCCAGGGCGGCGCCGGTTGTTTCCAGGCGCGGCAACCCCAGCAGGCCGAAGATCAACAGTGGGTCTAGCGCGATGTTCAGGAGCGAGGTGAAGGCGCCGACTTTCATCGGCGTCAGGGTGTCGCCCATACCCTGGAATACCGAACCGGCAACGAACATAAAGAACATCAGGAATAGACCGACGAACTGTATCTTCAGGTAGTTATCAGCGGCCCGCAGCACTTCGCCCTCCGCGCCTAAAAACGAGAGTAGATGAGGCGAGGCGTAATAACCGACGATGCCGAGAACGATGCCCAGGGCCAGGCTGAGGTGAAAGGCCTGGGCGCCGGATCTTTCCGCCCGCGCGCTGTCCCCCCGGCCATAGGCGCGGGAGACGAGCGCTACCGCGCCGATGCCCAGGCCCGCGCCAAAGGTAGAAAGGAAGAAAACCATCACCCCGGCCAGGGTCACCGCAGCCAGCGCCTCTGTACCCAGATAGCCGACGAATTTAGCGTCGGTCAATTCCAGCGCGATGATAAAGAGGTGGTTGATGATCACCGGCAGGGCCAGCGAAAAGACAGCGTTACGGATGGGCTTGCGCAGCAAAGCGGCGTTTTTCTTCGCGGCCGATGATTGTTTATGCTCCATAAGAGCATTGTAACTTGTTTGGTGTTTTGTAGCTAGTATTTGGTAGCGGTGGCGAAAAGACCTCCCTCGAAAATCAGTAGGCGTCTTTTCGGAAATCAACGGTGAGAAAAAAGATGATGTGTCTCCGCTGGTCAATAGCGTAAAACAATCTGAACCTACCGATCCTATAGCGCCAGCTATCAGGTGAGTAGCCCTTCAGTTTCTTGATGTTCCTTCCCGCGAAAGGCTGCCGCTTGACCTGGGGATACACGTAATCATCCAGTTTTTTTCGAAGGAACCCGGTGTCTCGAGGCGTCAGCTTCTGGAGCTGTTTCAAAAACTCGTCTGTTTCAAACACACGAAAATCAGGCAAAGCGACCTCGCCCCGCTTTAGCGTCCTTAACGCCGCGCTTAATGCTGCGGTTCAAGTCTTTGTTGCTCCTTATTTCGTTCAGCTCGAACTCATCAGCGTATTCGCTGCCCTCCACGAAGCGGAGCGCGGCGGTCTCAATAAAATTCGAAAGAGATCGATTGTCGCTTTTGGCCAGGCTGCGGAACTTCCGGTAGATTTTCTCGTCAAGCCGCAGGGTTATTGTCTTGGACATATAATGCACCTCCGTTTTATTGCTTTCCATTGTCTACGCATAGAATACCACAGAATACATTAGAATGCAATAGCTTCTCTGGTTTTTTCTGGAAATAGGAAGGGACATCGTGACCCCGCTGCGGAACCAAGGAAGCGCTAAAAACGGCTCTTCACCACCAAGGCACCAAGTCACCAAGAAAAATTCCCTTGGTTAACGGCGAGACCACTCTCCGATGGAAGGGGAGCACTTGTTAATCTTGAAAGGAACGCTTGAAGGCAAACGGTAGGCACGAAGGAAAATCGAGACACCAAGGCTCACGCTATCCTTTTAAATTCGCTCTCTTGGTGCCTCTTGTCCCTTTGTGCCTCGCCTCACCCCCAAGCATTCCGCAAAGACCAAGAATGCTTCCCTGTTAACGAAGAACTACCGCTGTCGTTATCCAAAAAAGCCGTTCCTTGGTGTCTTGGTGACTTGGTGGTAAAAGACTTTTGTTTTTTTGCAAGGGGGTCATGATGTCTATTCCGTTCCCTTTCTCCGGTTTTTTCTTCAAAGACAGTGCGAATAAAAACGGGACAACAACGTCTACGGTTGCTATCCGCCTGTTCCCGCCATGCCGATGACCTGCACGCCAACGCCGTGAGCAAGCATGAATTTAGGATTTAGACTTACTATCCCATTAAAACGTCAACCCGGTGAGTCTTTCCGTCCTTGAAGGGTTTTATCAGCGTGCCGTCGATTATCTTACCGTCAACCTTGACCTCCTTTATACCGCTGACTAGACCTTTGGGGTTGGAGATGCGGATATCATAGACGTCTCCCCGGAAAGTCCTTTTTATACGGACTTTTTTCCAGGACTTAGGCAGACAGGGATCGATACGGATACCGTCAAAGTCCCTGTGCGCTCCCAGTATGTATTCGATGGCTGCTATCCACATCCAGGGAGTGGTCCCGGTGTTCCAGGTAAAAGAACCCTCACCTGCGCTGTGCTTGTTTGCCGGTCCCACAACGAACTCGCTGTAGACATAAGGCTCAACCTTAAATGTCTCAATGTTCTTATCCTTCCATTCACTGCAAGGAAGCAGCCTGGAGAATGTCTGATACGCTTGCTCTCCCCTCTTCAACATACAGTCAGCCACCACCTTGAAAGCGCAGGCGTGAGAGAAGACTGCGGCGTTTTCCTTGGTGCCTGGGTCAAAAGAAGTGACCCTGCCTATACCGGGATCATACTCAGTATAAGCGTCACAGAGCATCGGACCCCAGGGAGTATTCAGGTCGCGGTCTATTACCTTAAGAATAGAAGAAAGACGTTTCTCCGGGACTACCCCGGAAAGGATGGCCCAGGTCTGACTATTTAATGGGTATTTTCCCTCTTTGTTCTTATGTGAGCCTATACGCAACCCTTTGTCGTTAAAAGCAGCTACATACCATTTGCCGTCCCAGGCCACCCGGTTGATGATCACGGTCAGCTTCCGGGCAATATCGTCCATTTCCTTCGAAATTTTCTTATCCTTTATATGATCAGCCAATTCCTTTACTGCTTTAGCGGCACGGACGACTGCCATTGCCAACCACACGCTTTCACCCTTGCCGCCGGTGCCGACGCTGTCATAGGCGTCGTTCCAGTCCGCCCGGTCGATAAGCGGGAGTCCGTGGGCCCCACTCCGATTGTATACAAAACGGACGGCTTTTATTATATGGTTAAATACTGTGTCGTCTCCTCCGTTGTGGTATTTGATCTTTTTCTTAAGGAATTTGACGTCTCCGGTTTCTTTGACGTAGGAAACAACAGAGAATGGCACCCAAATGGCGACGTCAGCTTTGCCTCCGGTACCGCCCTCCCCGGCGTTGTACCAGGGACCCTCAATATCCGACCAGCCCGAGACAGCGTGGCCGCTGTTGTATTGGTAAAAGAGGAGCTTCTCGAGCTTGGAACGAGCTACTTCCAAGTTAGTGGTGAGGAGAGCTTCTACATCTTGCGCGGTATCACGGTATCCCTGCCCGCCTTCTGATCCGTGGTAATGACTTGTCCCGCGCCAGTAGGTTATCGCGAAGAGTTGGTATTTTCCCCAGTAATTAACCATGGTGTTGAAACGCTCATCAGGAGTCTCTACCTCGATACGCTTGGCTTGATCGTCCCAGTAACTCAATACAGCGGCTAGTTCCGCTTTCGCGGATTTCACCTTGTTATATTTGCGAACTATACGAGAGCATGCGGTTTTATTATCGGTACAGCCGAGGACGACCGCTACTGTTTTCTCGGCACCAGGAGGCAACGTTATGTCCAACTGGAAGGCGCCCACCATTTCACGTCCTCGCGCGCTGGGGAAATGATCGGCTTTGCCCCGGATAACTGCTTCAGGACTTTGCACGTCGTTGTACCGTCCTAAAAAATCGTCTTTAACAACGTTTACAGCGCCGGGCTTAGCGCTGGTTGACATAAAACAAACGCTGCTAAGGTCTGTGCGTCCGGGGAAAGGAACTTTCCCCAGAAAGAGCGTATTGGATTTCTTGACATATTCCGCGCGGTTATAGAGTATGGCGATCATACGCATATTAGTTTCCGCCATAATGTCCCCGCCTATAAAATCAGCGTATGGAAAAACGCGGAGGCGGCGTTTTCTGTTGGAATCGTTACGTAGTTTTACCAACCATAGTTCACAAGGTTCTTTCCGCGGAACGAAATAGGTGATCTCTCCGTAGATGCCGTTGTTTTTGGATTCAAGGCGTGTATAGCCTAGTCCGTGCACGCATTTGAAACTTCCTTTTTTACGGAAAGGCTGCCAATTCAACGACCAGTATTTATGAGAATCAAGGTCGTGCATGAACACGTAACGGCCGGGCCGGTCGGTGTATATGCCGTCGTATCGAAGGACTCTATGGTATTTGGGGTCCATGAAGTAACTAAACCCGCCGCCGCTCTGTGACACGAGCGCGTGGTATTTATCGTTAAATAAATAATTATGCCATGGTCGAGGAGTGTTAGGATCCTTAATTATATATTCCTTGCCCCCCTTGCCAAAGTGACCGTATTGCATCGATGTTCCTTTCTAAATAATACAGTAAAATTCCAGAGTCAAAGTTTAGGTGGCTGAATTACTTTATCGCACATCACATAATACAATAAAAATATCCTCATAAACAACCCTTTAAAAATAACGAGAGCCCCTGGGCCAACATCAATTGCCTGTAGGGGCGGCCCACTGCGGCTGCCCGGGAGCCCGTGGTAGGGTCCCCCTCCAATAAGCAAATCAGGTGATTAAGGCAGGTAGTAGTAAAAAAGGTGAATGGCTTGCCCTGCACCCCCC
>JAUXIB010000265.1 GCA_030621225.1 candidate division FCPU426 bacterium | reverse complement strand
GATTCTAGAACCACCTTGTTGAGCCTTCTGAGCAGATCCTTGCGGTCAGCATCGTCCCGGAAGAGATTCATCCGGTTGTACCCTCTGAACATCACGTGGTAGAACAATCCAGAAAAGTTGATTCTCAGTCCTCGTGGCATGATGGCCTCCTCTGCTTAAAATGAATAAAAACAGTTGTTTCTCAACTGTTTTTATCCTACCACGAGCACCTGACAAAAATGGGCACTTCAAGAATATTTTTATCAAGTCAGGTATGACCCCTATTTTTACTATTTTTCCTTTTTATAGCCATAAACATATTCCGCCGTCTTGGGCCCGGTGTCATCAGAATAATAAAATATCTTTCGTGAAAGTCTAAAATTTTCATCGAAGTAATGCTCTTCCACCGCACTGATTTTTAATCTACTGCTCTGTGCCGCTTGATCATGTGAACAGTAGAGCAGGTGACCGGAGATTCACAGGAAAAATAACCTGTTCACCTTACCCCTGCTCACCTCCTCTGCAACTAAAATGGCCTCTAAATCTTACGATAAGGAAGCCATTTTAGTTGCGGGGAGTCACTCCCAGGGACGGAAAAAATTGCGCAAACCGCGTTTCTGGTTTTCTCTTTCGCTGCGGCGCATTTCCTCCAGACTGATCAAGGGATGAAAAGAAAGATCATATTCGAGAAAAAGGAGTTCCCCCGCCGCCCGATAGATGGCCGCCAGTCCAGAGGCGCCAAAGATCATCAAACCGACTCCCCACGGCAAAGCGCACAGAAAAACATAAGACAGGGCAAAGATCATCAAAGCTAACGACAAGAAAAAATTATCCAAGGCTAGACTAAAAGACCTTTTCAGCGCCCGGCCGAGACGATCCCCCCCCATGCTGGCGACGGGCAGGAAATATTGCTGGGCTGCCAGCCAAAAGATCGTCATCCAGAGCACTACCCCGGCCAAGAGCCTACCCGGCCAGCCCGGCATCCTCTGCAAATAAAAAACCGCGCCATGCACCAGCAAAATTAGTATCACCACATTCAGAACAAGCAACGGCAGCCCAGCGCGCCAACTACGGTATATCCCCCGCGAAAAAAGACGCAAGAAATTAACGTCTTCCTCGTCCATAAACATCAATGAGTGAAAGACCCCGGCACAAAGCAGTCCCAGGTAAACCAAATAAAGGGAGAAAAATACCAGGGCGGGTAACAGCGGAAGATGAGCTACGCGCTTCATCAAGGGCAACACCGGAGCGAAGGCAAATAAAAACCAGATGATATTCAACAGTACCAGACGGCCCAACCTGTCATAACCTATCCAAAAAGCGCGACGAACAATCAAGCCCAGCAATCTTTACCTCCTCGGTTAGCATACTACCCTATCGACTTAAACCATTCTATCGTCCGCTTTAGCCCTTCTTCCAGCGGCACCGCCGCCTGCCAAGCAAGCAATTCCTTGGCCTTGGAAGCATCCGGGCAACGTCTGGTAGGGTCATCTTCATGTAACAGGGGCAGATCCCTGGTCCCGGCCTTGTTGCCGATAAGCTTGTTCACCATTTCCGCCAGTTCTCTAACGGAGTACTCCCCTTCATTACCCAGATTAAACACTTCGCCGGCAGCCTGCTGATTATCCATAACCCTAAGAAAACCTTCCACCAGATCATCCACGTAACAAAAACTTCGTGTTTGATCACCCTTGCCGTAAAGGGTAAGAGGTTTTCCCGCAAGGGCCTGGGTAATAAAATTAGTTACCACCCGGCCATCATCGGCACGCATGCGCGGGCCGTAAGTATTAAAGATACGCACCAAACGTACGTCCAGGCCATATTTCCGATAATAAGCCATGGAAACCGCCTCGGCGAACCGCTTACCCTCATCGTACGGCGCACGCGGACCCCTGCTGTTGACATTGCCAAAGTAACTCTCCTTCTGTGGATGTTCAAGCGGCTCACCATAAATCTCTGAGGTGCTGGCCACCAGAATGCGCGCGCCGCTACGCCGGGCCAACTCCAACATATTCATCGTACCCTGGCTATTGACACGGGCGATCTCCAGCGCCAACTCCTCGAAATCCTTAGGGCTGGCCGGACTGGCCAGGTGATATATCTCCCCGGGGGTTATCTCCACCTCATCCACGACATCCTGCTCAATGAAACGGAAAGCGGCCTCCCCCTCCAGCTCAGCAATATTCTCCCGCTGGCCGCTGAGGAAGTTATCCAGGCAAACGACCTGTTTGCCTGCCGCCAGCAGTCGCCGGCAAAGGTTACTGCCGATAAACCCGGCACCTCCGGTTATAAGTACTGGTTTGTCACTCTTTGACATCTCTCCACCCGAAAAGTTATTCTGATTTCACAAACGTTATCGTGTCCGTCGCTAGTCACTAGTCGTTAGTATCTAGCTGCAAACTACAGTTCGTATCTTGGGCTACAAACGACGTCACGCGGCGCTTGTCCCGTGTCGCGTGTCAGTATGTAGACGACCCAAGACCCGAGACGCGTGACCAGCGACTCATTCCGCTGAATCCACAAGCAAAAATAGATACCAAATACTAACGACTGCTTCTCCACCACCACAACTGCCTTAAAAAACCAAAG
>JAUXIB010000254.1 GCA_030621225.1 candidate division FCPU426 bacterium | reverse complement strand
GCAGGTGTGACAGGCAAAAGGAGTACTGTTTGTCATCCCCGCGAACCCATGTCCCGCCGTAGCTCCGAAGGAGCAAAGGAGGAAGCGGGAATCCAATGATACTGGACACCCGCTTTCGCGGGTGTGACAAGCAAAGATAGGTGTGATAAAATGGTTGTCATTCCCGCGAAAGCGGGAATCCACGAGTTTTCCCCGCTTCACTGAAGGGATACGTTTCATTGCCGTGTCTGTTTGACTTGGACACCTGCTTTCGCAGGTGTGACAAGGAAGCGCCAAAAACGGCTCTCAACCATCAAGGATAATCTGTGCAATTTTTACGTTTAACCTCAACTTCAAACCGTTAAAACCAAGAATGCTCCCCTGCCAGCGAAGAATCCCCTCGTCGCCTGCCCTGCATGTCCGCTATAGTCTAGACGAAGGCGGAAGGGAGCCCTTCGACAAGGTTTACACTGAGCATGTCGAAGTGCTCAGGGCAAGCTCCGCAAGTCGAAGGGTTATCAAAAAAACAATCTGTGGTACGAACACCAAAAGTGTTCTCGCGAGTTTCTGCCTTGCTAAACATAACAGAAACTTGCAAATCTGTGGTACGGTTGCCGGAGACCACCTCGTGACTTCTCTCCATCGGAAATTATAAGAAGAAGTCGCCAATCTGTGGATAAAGCCGTTCTTGGCTTGTCCCGTGTCAAACTGTAGCCCTCAGGAGCGAAGGCTGAAGCCCTCGACGAAGGCGGAACCGCCCCTACCTTATTGATGGTGGGGAAACGCGGTGCGTTTTCCTATCTTCTTTCCTTTTTCTTCTGTATCCCCCTGATGATTTCCAGTGACGGCTTCTCGCGGATCTTCTGTATTTTTTGCTGGTTGAGGCCGGCCTTTTTCAAGAGTTCTTCCAGGGTGATGGTCTCGGTATCGATCTGCTCTTCGTCATGCGGCGAGCGCAGGGACAGATTGATCACGCCGCGCTCGGCGCAGTAGGAGAGCAGCAGGCTTTCCTGCGGCGTTAACAGCAAGCTGACGATGTTTTTCTCCTGGTAAGCAGGCGCTAGTTGATTGTCCTTTTTTTTCTCCTGTTTTGGCCCGGTTCGGCTGCCGACTGACAGCACCTTTATGTTTGCCAGCAGCGTGGAGGTGAAGTTGTAATAGCGCTGTTCGCTTTCCATTATATTAAAGGTGCCCAGCACATCCACGTGATCGCCGGGGTTCAGGTTGCCGGCAAACAGGCTGGCGTCATCCAGCATCAGCGGAAAGGCCCTGCGCCCCGTCGGCACGTGCAGGGAAAGACCCTTTTCTCCCGGGGTGAATTTATTAGCGGTGATCTGTTCCCCTTTGGAGATGGGGGCCAGGGACATCTGCCCGACTACTTCTTCGGCGTCCCGCACGGCGCCCGGGTTCAGGTATTCGGCGGGGATGTCGGTCCGGCGCAACATATCCTCAGTCACCCTGGTCCAAGGCTCTATATGGCGCGAGGCGACGAGCACACTTTGCGGCTGGCCCTTGGCGAGGATATTGCGTTTCTGGGCGGTGAGATAAAGGTAAGAGAATATAAGGCCCAGTAGTCCAGCGGCGACGGTAGTCAGGATCATTTGATTGCGGCTCATAGTGTAGCTCCTTAATCGACTATTTAGTATTTGGTCGTTAGTATTTGGTATTTAGTTGGCTGTTGCCTATTTACTGACTACGTATCGTATTGCGCATTGCACTTGCCCGTGGTTATCTACTTTTTTTACAAGCTGCGCTTGACCTGAATCCTTCGGATTCAGGATGCGGCGTCAATCCTCTTGCTGTATGTTATCGTGATTTTACATCCCAAGGGGCACGGCTTGCCGTGCCCTAACTAATCGCCGCCGCCCCCGCTCCTGTCTGCCGACAGGCAGACGCGGGGGGAACTCAAGGCGGCGATTAGAAGAAGAAACTCAAATCCAACGCGTGTCCGTCATCCAGATAGCTGGAATGATAATTAAAGCAATAGTCAATCCGATAGCGGTTGTCTTGCTTGAAAGAAAGCCCGCTGGTCAATAGCTGATCGTTCCAGCCCAGACGCAGCCCGATGCGTTCTTCGTATACCCATCCCTCTATGCCGGCGCGTAGCGGCAGCTCTCCCCAGCGGCGATTGATGACGCAATCTAGCGCGACTGATACGGGCCAGCCGAGAGGGGAGTAGGAAAGACCGAGGCAGGGGGTGAAAGAGGGTCGGTCTTTTGCTCCCGTGTCCCAATAAAGATTGGCGATAGCGTTTTTGAGATTAGCTCCGAGCAGGAGGTCATAAGTCAGGAAGGGACGGTAGATCAATCCCAGATCCATGGCGTAGCCGTTGGCCTGGTTCGTGCCCAGCTTTTGATGTAGATGGCTGATGGTGATACCCGAGCGCAGGGAGTAGCTGAGCGCACGAGCGTGCGCAAAGGAAACAGCCATTTCAACATTATTAAAAGTACCTTCTTTCTCACCCAGCGCGTTGCGTTTTTCGATTCCCTGTACGAGAAAACCGCTGAGTGAGCAGGCGATGAAACCGCTATCATCTGTTTGCCTGGCGTAAGAAACCAGGGAAAAGGAACGGTCTTCGCGCAGGAACAAGTGCCCAAGCAGTAATTCGTTCTTGGCCTGGCGCATATTGGTCAGCGCGGCGGGATTGGCGAAATGCGCGGCGGCGCCTTCGCTCAAAGTCAGTACGGCGCCGCCCATTCCTCCGTGCCGCGCGGGCAGGGGCAGTCCCAGCCAATCCATACCACCGCTTACGGCCGCGGTATCCTGCGTGAAAAGAAGAGTGGTCAGAGCGAGTAGCGCTAGTGTTTTGAAAACGCGATTTGTCAAAGTGGCCCCCCCTTGTTAATCGTTACAAGAATAATATTGCCCGTGCACTTCTTTGTCAAGTAAATTCAACGCTCT
>JAUXIB010000053.1 GCA_030621225.1 candidate division FCPU426 bacterium | reverse complement strand
CTCTCCACTGGAAATTATAAGAAGAAGTCGCCAATCTGTGGTACGAACACCAAAAGTGTTCTCGCGAGTTTCTACCTTGTTAAATATAACAGAAACTTGCAAATCTGTGGATAAAGCCGTTTTTGGTGCTTCCTTGGTCCTGCAGGGGGGTCACGATGTCCCTTCCTATTTCCACGGGATTATAAAAAACCGCTTGACACGATGCGCACCCGATGGTACTGTCATCTAAAACTGGTGATAAAAAAAAGAGAAGCAAGGGGGCTTTTCAGCGAGACGATGGCGTCGTGGTGCCAGCGTCTCTTTTTTTTTAGACGCGGATTGTTAACGCAGATTACGCAGATTATTGACGCAGATTATTGACGCAGATTACGCAGATTATTAACGCAGATTACGCAGATTATTAACGCAGATTACGCGGATTATTAACGCAGATTACGCGGATTATTGACGCAGATTACGCAGATTACGCAGATTATTGACGCGGATTACGCGGATACTGACTACGTGAGATTGTCTGAAAACCTTCGGCTATATTTTATTTAATATTGGAGTGTCCGTAGGACCAACCATGACGACACGACGTTAACGGCCAAGAATAATCACTACCATACTTCTCCTCCCTTGAGCGGCAGACAGGGCAGGCGGCATGAAATGTTAAAAGAACAGGCGACGTTGGTGTTTGAAAGAAAAAACGTAGTGTCGTCGTGGTAAAAAAGATTTTTAAGAATTAGTATGGTCAGCATAATCAGAGAAGTTAGTAGTGGCGTCCCTCTGTGGGCGCCACCAGCCGCAGGCTGGTTAATAGAACGACAGCATTTATGAAAGCAATACTCGCATTAGAAGACGGACGTATATTCAAGGGCCAGAGCTTTGGCGTCAGCGGTAGCTGTGTTGGTGAGGTGGTTTTTAATACCTCGATGACCGGTTACCAGGAGATCCTTACCGATCCTTCTTATAAGGGACAGATCGTAACAATGACCTATCCCCTGATCGGTAATTATGGGGTTAACAAGGAAGATATTGAATCCAGCAAATCGCACGTTGAAGGATTTGTGGTGCGGGAAAACAGTCTTTTGCCCAGTAATTGGCGCACGGGCGGAGATCTGGCCGGATATTTGAAGAAGAACCGCATTATTGCCGTCGAAGGGATCGACACCAGGGCGTTAACCAAACATATCCGCCTAGCCGGCAGTATGCGGGCGGTGATTTCCACGCGTAAAGAAAGGGTCTCGGCTTTGGTCAAGCGGGCGCGTGCCTGGCGGGGGCTGGTCAATGTGGATACTGTTAAAGAAGTGACCTGCCGTAAGTCCTACAAATGGTGTGAGGGGATCAAAGATGAGTACTGGCCGCCACTAGGGGGTAAAGTTGGCGCGCGAACTACGAGCCCCGAGCTACGAGCTACGAATAAGCGGTTCAAGGTGGTCGTCTATGATTTTGGCGTGAAATATAACATCCTGCGCATGCTTTACAGTAGTGGCTGTGATCCGGAGGTGGTTCCCGCTGCCACCCCGGCGGAAAAAGTTTTGGCCAAGAAGCCGCACGGCGTTTTTCTTTCCAACGGGCCGGGGGATCCGGCGGGAGTACCGTATGCGGCGGCAGAAGTGGCTAAGTTGGTGGGGCAGGTGCCGATGTTTGGTATTTGTTTCGGCCATCAGATCACTGGTCTGGCCCTGGGTGGCAAGACGTTTAAATTAAAATTCGGCCATCGCGGTGCCAATCAGCCCGTTAAGGACCTGAAAAAAGGTAATGTTCTGATAACTTCCCAAAATCATAACTATTGTGTGGACATTGAATCACTCCCCGGGAAAGAGGTGGAGCCGTACCAGATAAACTTGAACGATAATACGGTCGAGGGGATTCGTCACAAACGCTATCCGATATTTTCGGTTCAGTATCATCCCGAGGCTTCGCCCGGTCCGCGAGACGGGATGTATTTATTTTTGGAGTTTAGGAAGATGATGGAGAAGTTCTGGGGGAATAAACGGGTAAAGCGTAAGGCCGTCCAACGTCGGAACGTCAAACGTCTAACGTAGCGTGCGAGACGTTCGACGTTCGGACCTGTGACGTTTGACGGTAATGCACGCTGTACGAACAAGAAATGCCTAAACGAACTGACATAAAAAGCATACTACTAATAGGAAGCGGCCCTATAATTATTGGCCAGGCTTGTGAGTTTGATTATTCCGGTACGCAGGCTTGTAAGGCTTTGCGGGAAGAGGGCTACAAGATCATCCTGGTTAATAGTAATCCGGCCACGATCATGACTGATCCGGAGATGGCGGACAGGACCTATGTCGAGCCGTTAACCCCGGAGACGCTTGAGAAGATCATTGCCCGGGAACGGCCGGACGCGTTGTTGCCTACGATCGGGGGACAGACCGGTCTTAATCTCGCGGCAAAGTTGGTTGAGTTAGGCGTACTCAAGAAGTACGGGGTGAAACTTATCGGCGCTGATTATCGGGCCATACACAGGGCGGAGAGCCGAAGTGAGTTCAAAAAGACAATGAATAGTATCGGCCTGGAGGTGCCCAAGAGTGGTTTGGCGAGCACAACCAAGCAGGCCGAGAAAATCGCTAAGTCGATCGGCTTCCCGCTGATCATTCGCCCCAGCTTTACACTTGGCGGCAGCGGTAGCGGTGTGGCTTATAACTGGGAGGAATATCTCGAGGTAGTAGCGGTGGGCCTTGAAAAGAGCCCGGTTAGCCAGGTGCTGGTCGAGGAGAGCGTGATGGGTTGGAAGGAATACGAGTTGGAGGTAATGCGGGACAAAAAAGATAATGTTGTTATCATTTGTTCCATTGAGAACCTTGACCCGATGGGGGTGCATACGGGCGACAGCATTACCGTTGCTCCGGCTCAGACCCTGACCGACAAGGAATACCAGCGTATGCGCGACGCTTCAATAGCTATCATACGCGCGGTTGGGGTGGAGACCGGAGGATCGAATGTCCAGTTCGGCATTCACCCGGATACCGGCAAGATGGTGGTGATCGAGATGAATCCGCGGGTTTCACGTTCTTCGGCTCTGGCCAGTAAGGCCACCGGTTTCCCGATAGCTAAGATCGCTGCCAAGTTGGCCGTTGGCTATACACTGGACGAAATTCGTAATGATATTACCCGGGAGACTCCCGCTAGTTTTGAGCCGACAATAGATTACTGTGTGGTAAAGATCCCGCGCTTCACTTTTGAAAAATTTCCCGGCTCTACGCCGGAGTTGACGACTTCGATGCGCTCAGTCGGCGAGACTATGGCGATCGGGCGTACTTTCCGGGAAGCGTTTCAGAAAGGGATGCGTTCACTTGAAACCGGGCATATTGGCTTTGACGCCAAGGGTGAGGCTGCGGCCTCCGGTGATCTGATGGCTGGCGTCTCCAAGCCTAGCCCCGATCGGTTGTTTTACGTCAAGCGCGCCATAAACGAAGGGTGGACGAATGATAAAATATATAAAGAGAGCGGTATTGATCCCTGGTTTATAGAGAACTTGCGCGAGATATGCAGGCAGGAAAAAACAGCCGTGAAGAAAGGTAAGGCCATTCTAAAGAACGCGGCATATCTGCGTGAATTGAAAAGGGATGGATTCTCTGACCGGCAGTTGGCTGAGTATACCGGGCGGGATGAGGCGGTTGTGCGTCGAACTCGGTTAAAGCAGGGGACGGCGGCATCGTTCAAGCTGGTTGACACCTGTGCCGCTGAGTTTGAAGCGCGGACCCCGTATTATTATTCAACCTATGAAGCTGAGGACGAGAGCCGTGCCGGAAAAAAACGCAAGGTGATGATCCTGGGCGGTGGTCCCAATCGTATCGGCCAGGGCATAGAGTTTGACTACTGCTGTGTGCAGGCGGCGTTTGCCGCGCGCGAGCTGGGATTTGAGACGATTATGGTCAACAGTAACCCGGAGACGGTCAGCACGGATTATGACATATCAGATCGCTTGTATTTTGAACCGCTGGTGCTTGAGGATGTGCTGAATATCTATGACCGTGAAAAACCGTACGGGGTCATCGTCCAGTTGGGCGGGCAGACTCCTTTGAACCTGGCCGCGGGATTGATGAAGGCGGGGGTGAAAATACTGGGTACCTCGCCCAGGGACATTGCCCGGGCCGAGGATAGGAAACAATTCCGCAGGTTGCTGAACAAATTGGGTCTAAAGCAGGCGGAAAGCGGCACTGCAACTTCGCTGGATGAAGCGCGTAAAGTGGCCGAAAAAATAGGCTTTCCTGTTCTGGTGCGTCCTTCGTTTGTCCTGGGCGGACGGGCGATGGAGATAGTATACAGCGAGGATGAGTTCGACCGTTTTGTACAGTTAGCCTTTGAAGCCTCTCCCGGGCATCCGGTGCTTATCGACCGCTTCCTGGAGGACGCGATAGAGGTAGACGTAGACGGCCTTTGTGACGGCAGGGACTTTGTCATCGGTGGCGTGATGGAGCACATTGAGCGTGCCGGCGTGCATTCAGGTGATAGCGCCTGCGTTATTCCGCCGCATAGCCTGTCCCCGGCCGTGGTGCGCGATATTGAGCGTCAGACGCGCGCCCTGGCCTTGGCTTTGAATGTTCGCGGTTTGATCAATATCCAGTATGCCGTTAAAGGCAAGGAAGTGTATATATTGGAGGTAAATCCGCGCGCTTCGCGTACGGTGCCTTTTGTTTCTAAAGCCATTGGCTATCCTCTGGCTAGGATCGCCAGCAAGGTGATAATCGGCAGCAGCTTGAAAAAACTCGGTTTTACCAAACCTATACGCCCCAGGCATTTTTCCGTAAAGGAAGCGGTCTTTCCGTTCCAGCGTTTCCCGGGGGCGGAATATATCCTGGGGCCTGAAATGCGTTCTACCGGAGAGGTGATGGGTATCGGTCGGACCTTCGGCAGTGCTTACGCCAAGTCTCAATTGGCTGCGGGCCAGGACCTGCCGTCAGGGGGCGGGGTTTTCTTGAGCGTGCGTGATAGTGACAAGGAACAGTTGATCAAGCCCGCGCGGCAGCTGCGTCAACTGGGGTTCAAGTTGTACGCGACAAGTGGTACGACTGCTGTGCTGAGGATATCCGGCATACCTGTTCAGGGACTGCAGAAAATATCGTCCGGGTTACGGCCGAATGTTTTGGATTTAATTAAAAATAGACATATTCGACTTATTGTTAATACCTCAGAAGGTAGAATGCCCCGTCGTGATGAGGGTCTGATGCGGACCGCTGCCCTGGAGCATGATTTGCCCCTGGTTACGACCATCTCAGGGCTTGCGGCTACCACCGAGGGCATGATGGCTACAAAGTCCGGTAAGATCAGTGTGAGGTGTTTGCAGGAATATCATAAAGGCGGTCGTTGATCGTCTATCGTCGATAGTCGATCGTGCGATAGCCGATAGACTAAGGAGGCGTAATGAAGTATGTAATAGTCACCGGCGGCGTGGTGTCCAGCTTGGGCAAGGGGATCGCGACCGCGTCATTGGCTCGTTTGTTGGAGTCTCGTGGTTTGAGGGTGAGCCTGATCAAACTCGATCCATATATCAACGTTGATCCTGGCACGATGAATCCTTTTCAGCACGGCGAGGTGTATGTCACCGATGACGGCGCTGAGACTGATCTGGATCTTGGACACTACGAGCGCTTTACCTCAGCGAATATGAGTCGGGCAAATAACGCTACGGCCGGGCAAATATATAACGAGGTGATAACCAGGGAACGTGAGGGTAAATACCTCGGTGGCACCGTCCAGGTGATACCGCATATTACTGATGAGATCAAACGCCGCATCAAGCTGGCGGGCAAAAAAGGCCGTCCGGATCTCCTCTTGGTGGAGGTCGGCGGTACGGTCGGCGACATCGAGGGATTGCCGTTTATGGAGGCGGTGAGACAGCTTGGGCTTGAGCAGGGCCGTGATAACGTGGCTTATATTCATCTCACTCTGGTCCCTTATATTGCCGCGGCCGGGGAGCTTAAAACCAAGCCGACCCAGCATAGTGTAGGCAAGCTGCGTGAGATCGGTATCCAGCCGGATATGTTGCTCTGTCGTACTAACAAGTCCCTGACCAGAGAGATGCGCCGTAAAATATCCCTCTTTTGTAATGTTGAGGAAGGCGCGGTTATTGAAGCCTTGGATGTGCCCAATGTTTATGAGATCCCGCTTACTTTTCAGGAGCAAGGGGTGGATAAACTGATCATGCGCAAGCTCAAGATATCCGGGCGTGGCGGCGATCTTAGGAGTTGGCGGAAGAATGTGGTCGAGGTGATGAGTAACCCGCGCGACGAGGTGTGCATAGCCGTAGTAGGTAAGTATATAAACCTGCAGGATTCTTATAAATCGATCTATGAGGCGTTGACCCATGGCGGTGTGGCCAACCGGGCCGCGCTTAAACTGATACGTGTGGACGCGGAAGATATAGAGCGGGAGGGCCCCGAGCGCTATCTTCGTCCGGCTGACGGGATACTGGTGCCTGGCGGTTTTGGTGACAGGGGCATTGAGGGAAAGATCATGAGCATACGTTTCGCCAGGGAGGAGGGCCTGCCTTTTTTGGGCATTTGCCTGGGTCTGCATTGCGCGGTGGTCGAGTTCGCGCGTAATGTCGCTGGGTGGGAACGGGCTAACTCTACTGAATTTAACAAGCGGACGCGGTACCCGGTGATCAGCCTGCTCGAAGAGCAGAAAGGGGTCAAAGACCTGGGCGGTACAATGCGCCTTGGGGCTTATCCCTGTAGCCTGAAGTCCGGCAGTCGAGCGCATCGGGCCTATGGCAAGAAACAAATATCAGAACGTCACAGGCACCGTTACGAGTTTAACAGTAAATACCGCGCTGAGTTGGAGGCAAAAGGGCTGGTTGTCTCCGGTCTTTACGATAAACAAAAGCTGGTCGAGATGGTGGAGCTGAGGGAGCATCCCTGGTTTGTGGCTTGCCAGTTTCATCCGGAATTCAAGTCAAAGCCCGATAAGGCGCATCCCCTCTTTGCGGGATTGGTGGAGCATGCCTTGTTGCATCGGCAGGGAAAATTGTGATTTGTCTCGTGTCTTGTGTCGCGTGTCTCGAGTCGTTGGACACGTGACCCGGGACGCGTGACCCGGGACAAGGAATGAAAGAATACTGCGGTCTATTCGGCATCAGCGGACACAAGACAGCGGCCAATCTGGTCTATCTCGGCTTGTATGCTTTGCAGCACCGTGGCCAGGAGTCCGCCGGTATCTGCGCGACAGACGGGGTGAAGCTGCGCTTGCAGGCGGGCATGGGCCTCGTGGCGGATGTTTTTGACAAGGAACGCTTGCTTAGGCTGCCGGGCTCAAGAGCGATCGGGCACAACCGCTATTCCACTACCGGGGGAAGTCACCGCGTCAACATGCAGCCTCTGTTGGTGGACATCAAGGGCCGGCTGCTCTCACTCGCTCATAATGGCAATCTAGTCAACGCGCGGGAGCTGCGGCAGCAACTAAAGGCCAAAGGCGCTATCTTTTCCAGTACTAATGATAGTGAAGTGATCCTGCATTTGATGGCGCGTTCGCGTCGCGGTGGTTTAGAGGAACAGTTACAGGAAGCGCTTAAACGGGTCAAGGGGGCCTACTCGTTGTTGCTGATGGACGGCGATAAGATGATCGCTGTGCGCGATCCTTATGGATTCCGGCCGTTATGCTACGGGCGATTGGGCCGGGCGCACGTGTTTGCTTCGGAGTCATGCGCGTTTGATCTGATCGGCGCCCGCTATGTGCGGGAATTGGAGCGGGGGGAAATGCTGGTGGTTAACGGCGGCAGGCTTCGTTCGCGGCGTATGCCGGTGCCTCGCCGTGGCGCATCCTGCATATTCGAGTTCATTTATTTTTCCCGGCCGGATAGCTTTGTCTTCGGTCACGATGTACATGACGTCAGGCAGCGCCTGGGTTGTGAGCTGTTCCGTGAACATCCGGTGGATGCTGACTTGGTGATGCCGGTGCCGGATTCCAGTAATGTGGCCGCTATCGGTTACGCGGAGCAAGCGAAACTGCCCTTTAAATTGGGCTTGATCCGTTCACATTATATCGGCAGGACTTTTATCGAACCCGACCAATCGATCCGTGATTTTGGCACGCGTATCAAGTATAACCCGGTAAAGGGCTTGGTCAAGGGCAAGCGACTGGTGGTGGTGGATGATTCCATTGTGCGTGGTACCACTACGCGTAAGCTGGTCGCTATGTTACGCCAGGCGGGCGCAAAGCAGGTGCATGTCAGGATTACCGCCCCGGTTATTACTCACTCCTGCTTTTACGGCATAGATACCCCCACGCGTAAGGAATTGATCGGTTCATCGTATAGCGTGGCGCGGATATGCAAGCATCTGGGGGCGGACTCGCTTGGCTATCTAAGTATCTCTGGGTTGCGGCGCGCGGCTGAGGACACTGGATTAGACTTCTGCACAGCCTGCTTTGACGGCAAGTATCCGGTGGGGAAAGGTGAGTAAGTCGCGTGTCACGCGTCTCTTGTCTCGGGTCGGTTTAGTGTAATAGTATTGTTTGGTTTGATGATGGGTCTGCGTAGTTATGCGGGCCTATTTTTTTTGGCCAGAAGGTCCATTTTTGTCAGGTGGCGATGGTAGGATAATAATATGCTGCGGGTCACGCGTTACGTGTCACGTGTCAGGAACATTAACCCATTTGAAGGGAGGGCGTCATGGCGAAGATTATGAGATTCGAAGACATTGATGCTTGGCAGAGAGCCCGGGAATTGGCGGGCAAGATCTACGATGTAACCAAAGAAGGACATTTCTCTAGAGATTTTGGCCTCCGGGATCAAGTGAGAAGAGCGGCTGTTTCGATTATGGCTAATATTGCGGAAGGCTTCGAGCGGCGGGGCGATGTGGAGTTTCGCCGGTTTTTGGGAATAGCGAAAGGCTCGGCGGGGGAATTGAAATCCCATCTTTATGTTGCGCTGGATGCAGGATACATCGAAGAGAAGGAATTCAACGCATTCTATGAAGGCGCTTCTGAAATTGGTGGCAAGATAGGCGGTCTAATGCGTTATCTATCTGCCTGTGGTAAGCGACGCACGACATGTGACACGTGACATTGAGTTCCGTCCCGGGTCTTGTGACTCGGGTCACGTGTCCAATGTGCTGACATGTGAAGCGACGTATGACGAGAGACACGCGACGCGTGACATATTAACTATATTGCCTCCAGCGTCGATGGTGGCTTCTTGGTGATGTTGTAGGTAACGCTGACCACGCCCGGTACTTCATTCGTGATCCTCTCAGCCAGTTTTTCCAGCACGTTAAAGGGAAGATCGGTCGGTGAGCCGGTGACGGCGTCCTTGCTCTCCCAGCAGCGTACCTCTATCTGGTCGCCATAGTCCCTTTTTCCATCGCGCATGCCGGTTACCTTGGAGGAGTGGAGGATAGCCATGTACTGGAAGGCGCCGCTGTCCTTTAGTATCTCCTCCACGATTGCGGTTGCCTTACGTGTTGTCTCTATTCGCTCCGGCGTTACCTCGCCGATCACTCTGGTTACCAGCGCCGGCCCGGGAAAGGGCGGGCGGTTAAAGATCTCCTCCGGCAGGCTGAGCGCTTCGGCCACTTTTCGTACCGCGGGTTTCCTCAGGCGGATCAGCGGCTCCAGAACCTTGTAGCCAAACGCTTTTTCGGTGTCGATGCCTAGCTGCGCCAGGATGTTATGTTGCCGCTTGACGCCTGCTATGGTTTCCTCGACGTCAGTGAAGATCGTTCCCTGCAAAAGATGTTTGGCTCCCGAATCTTTGACCAGCTTGCCGAATACCTCTTTGTAGAATGTCTGGGTGATCGCCTCACGTTTTTCTTCCGGATCGGTGAGACCCTGCAAAGCGGCGAAAAACTGCTCTCGTGCCGGGAGGAGTACAACTTCTACACCCAGCTCTTTGAACAGCGCTTGAATGTGTTGCGGCTCC
Source organism: candidate division FCPU426 bacterium (assembly GCA_030621225.1). Lineage (GTDB taxonomy): Bacteria > Oederibacteriota > JAUXIB01 > JAUXIB01 > JAUXIB01 > JAUXIB01. Next base: position 3,622 of record JAUXIB010000053.1, on the reverse strand, counting down.
CCTTCGCGCATCAAACCATGGTCTACAAAATAGGTTTTGAGGTTATCTCCCAGGGCTTTGTGTCCCAGCAAGGTCACTGCCGATGAGTCCACGCCTCCCGAAAGTGCATTGATCGCCAGTCCGTCCCCTATGGCATCTTTTAATCTCCGGCCTTCTTCCTCGATGAATACGTCAGTTTTTAGATCGTCTAGTTTCAGTTCGGTCAACTTCTCTTCAGGCGTCATCTGTTTCTCCTCTTTGTTTGTTGCCGGGCGGACGTTGAGGCCCGCCCCTGCGCTGATATTATTCTTTGGTCGGGATCGGTTCCGTTAGTTCTGTAGTTGCCATTGTTGTCTCCTATAATAATTCTCACCACTTCTCTCCCCCCTTGATGGGGGGAGAGAAGTGGTGAGAGGGAATACTTGTTACGTTATAAACAGATCCCTTGTAGAAAAATTAGCGTCGCTGGTGAGGTTTACCCCTAGTTTTCTCAGCCCTGCTTCGTCCCCCGGGGTAGGCATATGTGTGATATGTACCTCGCAACCCTTTAGTTGTTTTAACTTTTCCACGGCCATTTGTACGGTGGAGTTGGTGGTGGAGCCGATGGAGAGGGCTATCAGTGTTTCTTCCAGGTCCAGGTTCATACTGCGCGATTCCAGCACTTTTTCTTTTAAGTTGCCAATGGAGTCCATGATGTTAGGGGCGATCAGATGGATCTTGTCCGGGATATCGGCGAGATGTTTTACCGCGTTTAGCACCAGCGCTGAGGCAGCGTGCATCAGCGAGGAGTTTTTGCCGGTGATGATAGCGCCGTCGGGTAATTCTATGGCCGCGCCGCAGTAGATGCCCTCGTTGCCTTTCTTCTTTTTTCTGGCCTGCGCTGCCGCCTGGCGTGCCGGCAGGACCGCCTTCCTGTCTTCCGGTTTGGCGTTGAGTTCTTCCATTAAAAGTTCCGCTCTATCGGCCGAGTCTTTGTCCAACAGTCCCATCATATATTCGCAGTGACTGCGGAAATACCGACGGATCACCTCTTGTTTGGCCGCTTCGCGCACGCGTGTGTCATCAACGATGCCGAAGCCGGCCCGGTTTACCCCCATATCGGTGGGGGACTGGTATACCGACTTTTTGCCGGTGATCTTTTCCAGAATTCTTTTTAGTAACGGGAAAGCGTCGACGTCACGGTTGTAGTTGACGGTCGTTTTGCCGTAGGTTTCCAGGTGAAAGGGGTCGATCAGGTTGAAGTCTTTAAGGTCGACCGTGGCCGATTCGTAGGCCGTGTTGACTGGATGCTTCAGCGGTAGATTCCAGATGGGAAAAGTCTCGAACTTAGAGTAGCCGGCCTTTACGCCTCGCTTGTATTCGTGATAGAACTGGCAAAGGCAGGTGGCCAGCTTGCCGCTGCCCGGTCCCGGACCGGTGACGACCACCAATGGCTTGTTGGTTTTTATGTAGGGGTTGGCGCCGTATCCTTTGTCGCTGACGATCAAATCGATATCGGTAGGATAACCTTTGGTGAAACCGTGCGTGTAGACCTTTACGCCGCGGCGTTCCAGCTTGTTTTTGAACATCCTGGCCGAGGGCTGGTTCTCGAAACGGGTGATCACCACCGCGGCTATTTCCAGGTCCCAATCGCGTAACTCGTCGATCAATTTCATGGCTTCGGCATCATAGGTGATGCCGAAATCGGCGCGGATCTTTTTTCTTTCAATATCGCCGGCGTAGATGCAGAGGATGATATTGGTCTTGTCCTTTAGTTTTTGTAACAGCCTCATTTTTACATTGGGATCGTAGCCGGGCAGGACCCTGGCGGCGTGATAGTCGAAGAGCAGTTTGCCGCCGAATTCAAGGTAGAGCTTGCTGGGGTATTTTTTTACCCGCTTTAGTATCTCGGCGGTTTGTTGTTTGAGGTACTTTTCGTTGTCGAAACCCACTTTGGTTCGCATGCCTTGCCTCCTTTGGCTTAGTGATGCCGACGGCATTGTCGAGCGAGTAATTAGCTTATAATTATAGCCGTTAGTTTCTCGAAGTCAATAAACTTCCTTGGTAGTTAAAACCTTTTTCACCACAGAGACACAGAGAACACAGAGTTTTCACAGAGAACTTTCCTCTATTCACAACTCAGTGCGCTCGCCGGCAATAGCCGTCAATTGCTACCCCGCAAGGGGCTCTTGCAATTGGCAAAGGTCACGGAGACATTAAATGAGGCCACTGAGAAGAAAACCATTCTCTGTGGTCTAGTTCGCCTTCAAGCGCCTCGTTGAGACCAATGATTGCTACCCTCATTACGGAGAAAGCTTCTTGTCGTTATCTTAAGAGCTTTCTCCCAAGTCGTTCCTCTTTGAACTCTGTGACTCTGTGGTTAGATGGCCTTTTTGATTTTTCGTCACCCACTAAAAAATGGAGAAGAACTTTGATTAAGATTTTGCTTCTAATAATTTGCGCGCGTGTTATAATCGCATCGTTTGCGCTCAATGAAGAGTCCCATAGCAAAGGAGCAGAATATGCAAGCCAGATTGATCCTTGAGGATGGCACCACTTTTGCCGGCCTGCCGGTCGGCGCGCCGGGAGAGCGGATCGGTGAAGTCATACTGAATACCGGCGTGGTTGGTTATCAGGAGATGGTTACCGATCCGGCTAATGCCGGCAAGATCCTCGTCTTGACGTATCCCCACATTGGTAATTACGGTGTTGCCAGAAAATTTAATGCTTCGGCGCACTGCCTGTTGGCAGCGCTGCTGATAAAAGAAGACAGCCGTATCCATTCTAACTGGCAGGCCGAAGGGGATTTCACCGAATTCGCGAGAAAAAAGGATCTGGTGGTACTCAGTGGTGTGGATACCCGTACCCTGGCGGTGAAGATACGTGACCAGGGACAGATGCTGGGCATAATCACTACGGAGAAGACCAAACGGAGCGCGCTCCTGGCCAAGCTCAAGCAACGTGCCAAGGAAAAACAGGATTATATCAGCACCATTTCTGTTGACCAACCATTGCGGCTTAAGGGCAAGTCGGGCGGTCCTGATATCGCGGTACTCGACCTGGGGGTTAGCAGTGGTCTGCTCAAGCAGTTGAAGGCTCTTGGCGCGAGTATTTCTCTATTGCCTTATAACGCGACCGCGCAGCAGATACTAAAGCTTAAGCCCCGCGGTTTGATCATATCGGACGGCCCGGAAGAGGACATCGCCATTCCCGCCGTCGTGACGGAGGTACGCGGGCTTTTGGGCAAGCTGCCGCTGCTCGGTATCTCTACCGGGCACGAGGTGATCGGACTCGCGCTGGGAGGTAAGCTGAAGAAGATGAAGCTGGGACACCATGGCGTCAATTACCCGGTGAAGGCGGATGATTCCTATCACGGTGAGGTTACCGTGCAAAATCATTCATATGTTATTGACGAGAAGTCGATTAAAAAACGCCGCGAGGTAAAGGTGACCTTGCGTAACATAAACGACGGTACTATTGAAGAGCTGTCCAGTAAGTCCTTGAAGTTTATTTCCACCCAGTATATTCCGTCTAGCCCGGGATTGGGTGAGACGCATCAGGTATTTAGCCGATTTATCAAGATGATGGGGGTCAGGGGTCAGGGGTCGGGGGCTGGGGGCCGGAAGTAATCGCCGGGGTCGTTATTTCACCACGACGACACGAC
>JAUXIB010000077.1 GCA_030621225.1 candidate division FCPU426 bacterium | reverse complement strand
CGCTGTACGCTATACGCTATACGCTGTACGGGACTAGTTTCAAGTTCCATAAGTAGTTTGGAAAGGGGATAAGCACAATGAGTGATAACGATAAAAAACCCGAGTTAGTAATGGTCCAGTTGCGTGATACCGGACCGGTAAGGTATTTCTATACCGGGGGACTTGTGATCCGGGAAGGGCGCGAGGTGGTGATCCAGTCGGAGCGCGGTCAGGAATACGGTACGGTAGTCGGCTATACCTCCAAAGAGGAAATGGGCAGGAAGATAGAGTCCAGGTATCGTGTGCTTCGCTTGGCCGCATTGCGCGATAAGAAACGTTTTCAGAGAAATTGCGAGCTGGAGAGATCGGCCTTGGTTTTTTGCCAGGAGCGGGTGCGCGAGCGTAAATTGGAGATGAAACTCATCCGTTGTGAGTACACCTTTGACCGCAAGCGGCTGACCTTTTTCTTCACCGCGGAAAACAGGGTGGATTTCCGCGAGCTTTTAAAGGATTTAGCGCACCAACTGAAGACGCGGATAGAACTGCGTCAAATTGGTGTGCGCGATGAGGCGAAAAGTCTGGGCGGCTGTGGTGTTTGTGGGCGGGCAATGTGCTGTAATACCTTTCTCTACGATTTCGTGCCGGTGACCATACGTATGGTAAAGGATCAGAAACTGCCTTTGAATCCGGGGAAGATATCCGGTGTTTGCGGCAGATTGATGTGTTGTATCGCCTATGAACATAAGGCGATGATGAAAGGTGAACGTGGTGTTAGCAAGGAAGAAGGGGACCACGAAGTCTATGCTCAGGAGGGCAAGGGGGGGGAGAAGCGGCAGCAGCAAAAACCGGCAGGGAATAGAGCACCGCAAGACAGGCCGGTACGGCAAAACACCTCCGGGCAGCAGCATAACAAGCAACAGCAAAGTGGGCAGGCGCGACCAAACATCTCTGGGCAACAGCAGGATAGGCTGGCACGGCAAAATACCCCCGGGCAGCAAAACAACAAGCAACGGCAAGACAGGCTGGCGCGGCCAAATGTCTCCGGGCAGCAAAATAACAAGCAACAGCAAGACAGGCCGGTGCAGCAAAACACTTCCGGGACGCAGAATAACCAGGAACAGCAGAACAAACCAAGTCGGTACCGCGGCAAGAGGTATGGCCGTCGGAGAAAATGAACGCGGATTGTGAACGCGGATTACGCAGATTGTGAACGCGGATTACGCGGATTGTGAACGCGGATTACGCGGATTGTGAACGCAGACTGCGCGGATTGTGAACGCGGATTTGTGGCTTCTCACTAGAATATCAGGTGGAGAGAAGCCACGAGAACACTTCCAGTGTTCGTACCGCGGATTGTGAACGCGGATTAAGGTATAATATTAATGGAAAGAAAAGGTAAATTTTACATCACTACAGCTATTCCCTATCCCAACGATAGACCGCATATCGGTTTCTTTCAGGAGATAGTTACCACCGATTGTTTGGCTCGTTTTCGGCGTTTAGCGGGGGACCGGGTGTGGTTCTTGACGGGAAATGACGAGAACAGTCCCAATATTCTTGATAGGGCCAAGGAACTGGGCAAGAGCGCGGTCCAATTCAGCGATGATATGGCGGAGGAGTACAGCCGCGTCTGGCGGGAGTTGGATATCAGTAATGATGATTTTATTCGTACCACTGAGCCGCGGCATCGGGCGGCTTGCTGTGAGATGATCAAGCGGATGCAGGAATCCGGCGATATCTATAAGGGGAAGTATGAGGGCTGGTATTGTGAGAGCTGTAACAATTATTTCACCGAGAAAGAGCTGGAGGACGACTTGTGCCCGGCCCACAAAACCAAACCAAAACTGCTCAGCGAGGAGAACTATTTCTTCCGCTTGTCTAATTACCAGCAGCGGCTCGAGCAGTATATCAAGGACCACCCGGATTTTATCCGTCCCGAGGTAAGGCGTAACGAGGTGTTAGGGGTGCTCAAGGAGGGGCTCCGCGACGTCTCTATATCAAGAGCGCGGAACGATTGGGGAACGCCGTTTATGCCGCTTGATGATCAGCAGGTGATCTACGTTTGGGTGGATGCCTTGATCAATTATATTTCGGCCCTGGGTTTTGGTGGGGATGATGACGGGAGGATGAAGGAGTTATGGCCGGCTGACTTGCATATCATTGGTAAGGATATCATTCGTTTTCATTGTTTGATCTGGCCGGCTATGCTCTGGTCCTCGGGACTGGAGATTCCCAGACGTATATTCGCCCATGGGTTTATGACGCTGGAAGGGAAGAAGATGAGCAAGACCCAGGGTAACTTCATCTACGCTGAGGACATCTGCCGGGAGTTTGGCGCGGACGCGGTGAAGTATTTTTTGCTGCGTGAGTATTCGTTTAGCGCTGATGGTGATTTTAACCGGCAGAGCTTGATCAATAGGATAAATAGTGATCTGGCCAACGACCTGGGGAATCTGCTTAATCGCAGTTTGAATATGATGCACAAGTATTTTCAGGGAGAGGTAAAGGACCCCGGATTGCCCGAAGGGGCGCCGGAAAAAGAACTGCGTGAAATGGCCTTGCAGGTCTTGCCGCGATTGGTGGGCGCTATGGAGAAGCTGGAGTTTAACGTTGCGCTGGAGACTATCTGGGGGTTGGTACGGCGGGCTAATAAATATGTTGAAGAGAAAGCTCCGTGGAACTTGAGCAAGCAGGGCGCCACCGACGAGCTACAGCAAGTGATGTATTACCTGCTGGAAGTTATGCGTTTTATTGCGGTGCTGATCACACCTTTTATCCCCGGAACAAGCGAAGCGATGTGGCGGCAACTGGCGCTTAAGCAGGATTGGTCCCAGGTTGATTTTGCCATGCTCAAGGAGTGGGGAGGCGTCCCCTCGCCGCATACCGTCGGGGTGCCGGAGCAGTTGTTTCCACGTATTGAATCTGCTGAGTAGCTACATGATCGTTGCTGGTCGCTCGTTGCTAGTCGCTCGTGTTTTTGCCTGTATGTCCCCCTTTTTGGTAACCAGCAACCAGCAACTAGCAACTAGCAACGACAGAGGGCTTATAATATGCTAGTAGACACCCATTGCCATCTTGATGATAAATCATTTGACGCTGATCGCGTGGAGGTGATCGAACGCGCGCGCGCGGCCGGTGTAGGTCTAATGATAAATATCGGCGGCACGCTTGCCGGGAGCCGGCGTGGTGTTGAGCTTGCCGCGGCGGAGCAGGGGATATATGCTACGGTGGGGATAGATCCCTTTGGCGCGCGTGAGCGGCAGACGGGCGATATTGAAGCTGTCGGGGCTTTGGCCGAAAAAGAAGGGGTCGTAGGCATCGGCGAAATTGGCCTTGACTATCATCACCGGCACACATCAGCGGAGGACCAAGCGGAGGTGTTGATGGAGATGTTGGAGTTGGCCGTTGCGCAGGGCTTGCCGGTGAGTTTGCATTGCCGCGAGGCGCATAGTGAGATGTTGTCTATTCTGGAGGGGGCGAGAGAACTCTCGGGAGTAATGCATTGTTTTTCCGGGGATGAAGCAGATCTGGCGCGTGTTTTAGGCATGGGGTTATATATTTCAGCCGGGGGTCCTTTGAGCTATTCGAGGTCTAGGTCGTTGCGGTCTATGGTCAAAGAAATGCCGCGCGATAAATTCCTGCTGGAGACGGATAGTCCCTATTTGCCGCCGCAGGGACACCGTGGGGAGAGAAACGAACCCGCTTATCTTCCGCTGGTATCGGAGACGCTGGCCGGAGAGTGGGATATTAGCCGGCAGGAAGCGGATGAACTGACCACGCGTAACGCACGTCGTCTGTTTGGGCTGGGCGAAGCGCCGGGCACGGTAGCTTACAGGACGAAGGAATCGGTATATGTTAATTTAACCAACCGCTGCACCAGCCGGTGTGTTTTTTGTCATAGGGAAGAGGCCCCGGTGATAAATGGGCAGGACCTGCGCTTGCGGCGCGAGCCCTGCGCGCGGGAGGTGCGCGAGGCCCTGCGTGAAGACCGGGAAAGCGAGGAAGTGGTTTTCTGCGGTTACGGTGAACCGCTGTTGCGCTTGGGTTTGGTCAAGACTATCGCCGGCGAATTGAAGCAGGCCGGTCGGCGGATACGGGTGAATACTAACGGCCTGGCGGAACTGTATCACGGACGGGCGGTGACGCCGGAATTAAAGGGGCTGGTGGATGAGATATCAATATCCCTTAACAGCGCCGATGCCGGACAATATAGCAAACTGTGCCGCCCGCAAGAGGGGGAGCGCGCTTTCCCGGCCCTGGTAGATTTTATTAAGGGGGCGGCCAAAAATATTCCCGTGGTAACGGCCACCGCGGTTGAATACCCTGGCGTAGACACAGAGGCGTGCGCCAGGCTGGCCAAAGAGCTGGGAGCGGAATTCCGTGTGAGGAAGCTTGTTGAATAATTTGCTGATAGATGGGTATAATGGATGCGTAGGCGATTTTGAATTATGAATTATGAGTTCTGAATGCTGAATTACGAAGAAAGTATACAGAATACCGGATACAGGATACCAGCGACTAGCGACTGGTGGTTAGTCCCGAGTCACGAGAGTCGTAGGCGAAAAATATCATAGTAGGGGCGTCCCTCTGCGGGCGCCCCTCGCCCAGAGGGCGAGTAAGGAGAACCACATGATCAAGGGAGCGATCGCTAAAGTTATCGAGGGGATCGATTTGGGTCGCAAGGAGGCGCGGGGCGTGATGGATGAGATCATGAGCGGGAAATGCACCGATGCGCAGATCGGTAGCTACTTGACTGCTTTGCGTATCAAAGGGGAATCGGTAGAGGAAGTAGTTGGTAGTTTGCTGTCAATGCGTTCCAAAATGAAGAAGGTGACGAGCAAGCGGAAAGACGCCGTGGATACCTGTGGTACGGGCGGTGATGGACTGAAGACGTTCAATATATCTACTGCCGCGTCACTGGTGACCGCTGCCGCCGGGGTGCCGGTGGCCAAGCATGGTAATCGGGCCGTGTCCAGCGGTTGTGGCAGCGCGGATGTGCTGGAGCAGTTAGGGGTAAAGACTGCGCTTAGCCCGCAGGCGGCAAAACGTTGTTTGGATAAGTTAGGCTTTTGTTTCCTTTTTGCGCCGGCTTTTCACGGGGCAATGAAACATGCTATTGGGCCGCGGCGCGAGCTGGGGGTGCGGACAATATTCAATTTCCTGGGCCCGATGTCAAATCCTGCCGGGGTGAAACGTCAAACTATTGGCGTTTGTTTGCCTCGTCTGCTAAAGCTGATGCCGGAAGTGTTGCGTCGTTTGGGTTCGCGGCAAGTGATGGTATATTACAGCGATAACGGTATGGACGAGTTAAGCCCGGCGTCCAAGGCGCAGGTGGCCGAGCTTAAAGGGGGGAAGATAAGGCGTTATGTCTTGGATCCGGTAAAGCTTGGTCTGAAAAAGGCAAGCGTGGCCTCTCTCAAGAGCGGTGGGCCGGCGGAAAACGCCAAGGAGATGAAAGCGGTTCTGGCCGGGCAGCAGGGTCCGAAACGTGACGCGGTATTATTGAACGCGGCGGCCGCTATATACGTTGGCGGCAAAGCCAAAAATATTAAGGATGGGATCGGGCAAGCGGCGGCGGCGATCGATTCCGGCGCGGCGAAGCAGTTGTTGGCGGAGGTGGTTGAGTTTACTAATTCAACGGCAATTTAGCCACAGAGGTCACAGAGAACACAGAGGAACGGCTTTAACCACGACGACACGACGTTAACGGCTTTTTTGGATAACGGCTTTAACCACGACGACACGACGTTAACGGCTCTTTTGGATAACGGCTTTAACCACGACGACACAACGTTAACGGCTTTTTTGGATAACGGCGTAAGACGTGAAAAAATCTTTGACCACGACGACACGACGCTAACGGCTCTTTTTTTGGATAACGGCGTAAGACGCAAAAAAGACTTTAGCCGTTGCGGTACGACGTTGGTGTTTGAAAAGAAGAACGTTGTGACGTCGTGGTGAAAAAATATGTCGATATTGAAAGAAATAATAGCGCACAAGAAGCAGGAGGTGGCGGAACGTAAGGCCGGTTTGCCGTTGGCGGACTTGCAGGCCGCGCTCAAGCAGAAGGAAACACCTGCTGCCGGTAGGTTCAAGGCGGCGCTTGACGCGTCCGGGCCGCGGCTGATCGCCGAGCTAAAGCGGCAGTCTCCCTCTGCCGGGGTGATCCGCGAGGATTTTCAAGCGCCAGCGCTGGCGGCCGAATTAGCGCAAGCCGGGGCGGACGCTATTTCTGTTTTGACCGACCGCCGTTATTTCGGCGGCGGGCCGGAGCTGTTGCGGCAGGCGGTGGCAAGCTGTGCTTTGCCGATCTTGCTGAAGGATTTCGTGATAGATGAATACCAGGTTTACGAGGCGGCATTGTGGGGGGCGTCGGCTTTTCTTTTGCTGGCCAGTCAACATAGTGCTGAGACATTGAAAGAATATATCCAGTTGGCAGGGAGCTTAGGACTGGATGCTTTGGTAGAGGTGCATGACGAATCGGAACTGTCAGAGGCGCTCAAGGCGGAGCCGCGGCTGGTCGGCATCAATAACCGTGACCTGAAGAATTTCCGCGTGGATCTGGAGACCAGCGTTCGGCTAGTCGCCAAATGCCCGTCAAGTGTGACCATCGTCAGCGAAAGCGGTATCAAGAGTGCGGCGGATATCGAACGGTTGCACCAGGCCGGGATAAGCGCGTTCTTGATCGGCGAAGAGCTTATGCGGGCGGAGGATGTAGGCGCGAAGGTGAGGGAGTTGTTTCCCAACAAAGGGTAGTAACCATAAAGGAAAGACGAATTTACCACAGAGGATACAGAAGAACGACTTTATCCACAGATTTCACAGATTACACAGATGTTTTTTTTATAACGGCAGAGGAAATTCTTTGCTAGTAGGGGAGCATTCTTGGTTTTAACGGTTTGAAGTTGAGGTTAGACATAAAAATTACACCGATGATAACGGAGGAATCTATGTAATTGGACTTTTGAGAAAACGGGTTTGCGTATTCCGCGGGCGCAATATCTCAAGCGTAGGGGCGTATTGCAATACGCCCCTACATGGGATGAAGCGCCAAATAATGCCGCTCGCTTTGGCGGGCGCACATATCGGGACAAAAATGTTACCGGCTTCTTGTCTCGCCACAGTCCAAAGGACGATGGCGGACAGCCGGGGGATTTTTATTTTATGAGTGTGTTTTTTAGGTAGTTTTGAGTTACCAAGAAAGAATCTGTGTAATCTGTGTAATCTGTGGATTATCCTTGATGGTGTAAGCTGTCCATTGTGGTGAAAAAAGGTGATTGTAATATGTTGATAAAAATATGCGGCATAACTAATCTAGAAGACGCGCTGGCGGCAGAAGATGCCGGCGCTGATATATTGGGTTTTGTCTTTGCCGAGAGTCCGCGGCGGGTCGGGGAGGAAGCGCAGGGAATAATTGCCGGTCTTTCCGGCGAGGCCAAAAAAGCGGGTGTGTTTGTGGACGAGCCCTTGGAGAACGTAATGCGGCTGAGGGAAAAACTGGGGCTTGACTATCTTCAGTTGCACGGTCAGGAAAACGCCGATTATTGTCAAAGACTGATGCCAGGCGTGATAAAATTGATCAGGGTGGACGGTGATTTTTCTCCGGATATTCTGGAAGGCTTAGTCGCGGACTATTACCTCCTGGAAGGAGCGAGACAGGATGCTGCCGGCGGTACGGGGATGATTTTTGACTGGTCGAGGGCGGCAGCGTTAAAGGGGAACAGCAAGCTTATCGTTTCCGGCGGTCTTGATCCGGAAAACGTCTCTGATGCGATTGAGTCTTTGTGCCCCGGCGGGGTGGATGTTTCCAGCGGGGTGGAGGCGAGCCCGGGCAGGAAGAGTCCCGAGAAGATTAAGAAGTTTGTTGAGGTGGTCAGAGGGACTTCTGAATTATGAATTCTGAGTTCTGAATGCTGAAGCGTAAGTAACGAACAGCGATAGACAGTAAGGCGATGAGATGACACTACCAAACAAAAACGGAAGATTCGGTGACTACGGCGGTAAGTTTGTCCCGGAGACGTTGATGACGGCCTTGGCGGAACTGGAGGCGGCTTATCGCCGGTTCAAGGGCCAGACGGCTTTCAAACGGGAACTGGACGATCTGCGTCGTCGTTTCGCCGGGCGTCCCACGCCCCTTTATTTCGCCGAGCGGCTTACGCGGCTGGCGGGGGGCGCGAGGATCTATCTCAAACGTGAGGACCTGTGCCATACGGGTGCGCACAAGATCAATAACACACTCGGGCAGGGACTATTGGCGGCGCGGATGGGGAAGAAGCGGATCATTGCTGAGACCGGCGCCGGACAGCACGGTGTGGCTACCGCTACTATTGCCGCGCTCTTGGACAAGACGTGTGACGTCTATATGGGCGAGGAAGACGTTGAGCGCCAGCGGCTGAACTTATTTCGCATGGAACTTCTGGGTGCCAGGGTGAAGATAGTCAAGCTGGGCAGTCGCACCCTGAAGGACGCTATGAACGAGGCGATACGTGATTGGGTGACCAATGTTCAGGATACCTATTATTTGATCGGTTCTACGGCGGGACCGCATCCTTATCCGGAGATGGTGCGTGACTTTCAGTCGGTGATAGGTTGTGAAACGAAAAAACAGTGTCGGCAACTGATGGGTAAACTGCCGGATTATTTGGTGGCTTGCGTTGGCGGCGGTAGTAACGCGCTTGGCTTGTGGCACCAATTTCTCAAGGATAAAAAGACAAAGCTGATAGGCGTTGAGGCCGGCGGCCGCGGCCAGGCGGCTGGTGAGCACTGCTCTACCTTGAGCAAGGGCCGTCCGGGGATACTACACGGCTCATTGTCATACCTCTTACAAGATAGGCGGGGGCAGGTTTTGCCTACGCATTCCGTCTCCGCCGGTCTGGACTATCCCGGCGTGGGGCCGGAGCATAGCTACCTGAAAGATAGCGGACGGGCGCAGTATGTTTCGGTAAATGACAAGGAAGCGCTACGCGCGTTTCGTCTGCTGGCCAAGACGGAAGGGATCATACCCGCGCTGGAGAGTGCGCACGCTGTTGCCTATGCGGTACGCTTGGCGAGGAAACTCGACAAGCGCAAGGTGATCATCGTGAACCTTAGCGGCAGGGGGGACAAGGATGTGGAACAGATGTTTTCAAAAGGTCGTTAGTATTTAGTATCTGGTATTTGGTGAAGGCAAACTAAATACCCCCTACGGGGACTAACTGACATTAAATTAAGATAGCGGCCAAATACCAACGACCAAATACCGATATTATGAGCATACTAAAAGAAGTATTCCAACATTTAGCCGAACAGGGGCGAACTGCCTTCATGCCTTACATCACCGCGGGAGATCCTGATGCGGCGACTAGTTGGCGCTTGCTGGAGATTTTGGCCGATCAGGGCGCGGATGTCGTGGAATTGGGCGTTCCCTTTACCGATCCTTTGGCTGATGGTCCGGATAACCAAAAGGCCGCGATGCGCGCCTTGCGCCGTCCTGTGGGACTGGTGGACACCTTGCGGTTGGCGGAAAAGGCGAAGCGGCAGCTTGGTTTGCCCATTGTGCTTTTTAGCTATTACAACAGTATATATAGTTACGGCCTTGATAAGTTTCGCAATATTTGTCGGCAGGGCTATTTGGCGGGGTTGGTGGTGCCGGACCTGCCCTTTGAGGAAAGCGCTCCTTTGAAAAAGGTTTTGACGGGGAGTGGGGTTGACCTGGTTCAATTTATTTCTCCGACTACCCCTGCTGGACGAAGGCGGAAAATAGCGGCGGCGGCGCAAGGATTTATTTATTATGTTTCGCTTACCGGGGTCACCGGTCGGCGCCAGGCTCTGGCGGTTGGCCTGCGGCGCCAAGTCGAGGAGATTCGCCGGATTGCCGGACTGCCGGTGGCGGTTGGCTTTGGTATTTCTAACCCCGCGCACGCCGGTAGGGTTGCCTGCTTTGCCGATGGGGTCATTGTCGGCAGTGCGTTGGTGTCGTTGGTAGAGAAGTTTGGCCGCGGCAAGAAGTTATATAATGCTTTTAGCGCGTTGGCCGGCAGGATGGCGAGAGCGGTGCATGGGGCGAGAAATTCTGAGTTACCTGTCTCGCCGAAGTTCTGACGTAGTCAGGCAGAGGCGGATGAATTATGAGTTATGAATGTTGGACGAGAAGAACGAAGAACGCTGTACGCTATACGCTGTACGAGAAAAGGCTTATCGCAATACAACCCGCCTTCGTCCCTGCGCCCCCATGTCTTCCTGTCAGAAGACAGGAATGGGGGCAGACGCAGGGGCTACAGCGTGGTCTCATTACTGCAGCCAACTAACGCAATACGACAATCCTCACCGTTCTGGTATCCTTCACGCCGCTTTCGTCCAGCGCTTCCACCAGCGCGATATAAACACCGTCCGCCACCTTCGTCCGGGCGCCGGCATATAGATCCCACTCTACGCTGTCGCCCGCAGCGTTCAACGTCCTGAGCAATTCCCCGGCCAGATTATAGATCCTCACCCGCAAGGCTAGCGTGTTGCCGCCCTGTGTGCTGATCCGCGTGCTCTCCCCGCCGATCACCGGGTTGGGCCAGGTCTTTATCCCCGTCAGCACCGTCAGCTCGCCGTGCAATACCGTCACCGTGCGGGTGACGACCGTCTCCGTGCCTTCTACCAGTACCCGTATTTCGATGATGTATTCGCCGTTGGCCACGATGTTGCCGTTCAAATCCCGCCCGTTCCACACCACCTCGCGCGCATCGCCCAGCGAGATCCGCACCTCCGCTTCCGCGGAGGTCGCGCCCGGACTCGGATCCAA